>CAYGXY010000213.1:0-5745 GCA_964354045.1 uncultured Dehalococcoidales bacterium | reverse complement strand
CGCCAGACTCCTGAGAACTCATCGGATATGTGATAGCTGCCTTCAATCGTCGCTATGACATTTTCGCTTCCGATGAGCACTGCTGCTGCGCCGTCGCCCAGCGCCATCTCGAAATCTCCTGCCGGCGCCGCCATGCGGTGCTCTCCGGCGGTTACCAGTATGCTCTTCGCTGATCCGGCCTTGACTGTGTCGGCTGCTGCGGCGAATGCGGATGTGCCCGCCCTGAGCGTATCGGTGATGTCCATGGTGCGGATATCATCGCGCAGGTCGAGGGTGGCGGCCACAATGCTGGCCCCCAGCTTCTCGAGGTAGGAGTGGGTTGTCGTAGCAAAAAAGAGGCCGTCGACTTTCTTGGGGTCAATGCCCCTCAAACAGTCGGCGGCTGCTGCCTGTGCCATTGTGACGCTGTCTTCATCGAAGTTGCAAACGGCGCGCTCTCCCGGCATTTTTGCGCCGCCCCAAGCTTTGTAGAAAACGTCGCGTGACATCCGGTGCAGGGGTATGTAAGCGCCATACGAAGTTATTCCTACTGCCATATGTATCCTTTCTCTAAAATTAACTACAGTTGAGGAGTTTTCCCCAATTGCATAGTATACAGTAAATACGAATTAGCAGTCAACCCTGACGATGGTTTGGGAGTTGGTCGATTCATCATCCAAACCCCCTGCTGTCCCCCTTGGAAGGGGGAAACAATAACCGAACCCCCTGTTAGTCCCCCATACGTTGGGGGACTTTAAAGAATCTGGGGGACACCCCCAAACCCCTGGCAGGAGATGATTCTCCTGCACCTCTGTAGGAAGCTAGCCCTCTCCCTCCGCAGGGGAGAGGGCTAGGGTGAGGGTCCGTCGACTGCCCTAGCTCAACCCCGTCATTCCGGTGAAAACCGGAATCCATAATACCGTACGCCTCGCAGCTGTCATTCTGAGCGGAGCGAAGAATCTCGTAGTCGCTACCCTCTCTTTGCCAAAGAGAGGGCTAGGGTGAGTTCGTGTCCTCTCATCGTGCCATATGCGGTCGATTCCCCTGTTTTCAAAACGGCGTCTTCATGGTATCATTACACCTCGGCCAGGCCCGAGGCCAAACGGAAAGGCGTTTCCGGTTTGTTGCCGAGACTCCTTAAAGTTATCATCGAGCCGCGGCGTTAATTTTTAGAACCCGGAGGAAATCATGAAGGTTTTAACAAAAAGGGCACAGTCAATCAGGCCTTCTCCTACCCTGGCTATCACCGCCAAGGCCAAGGCGATGCAGGCGGAGGGCATTGACATCATAGGCTTCGGCGCGGGCGAGCCGGACTTTGATACGCCGGAGCATATCAAACAGGAGGCTATCAAGGCGCTCTCGGAAGGATTCACCAAATACACGCCGACGGCCGGCATCCCGCAATTAAAGAAGGCTATCTGCGATAGATTTAAGAAGGACAGCGGCCTGGAATATGATCCTTCACAGGTGATCGTTTCCTGCGGCGCAAAACACAGCATCTACAATATCATCCAGGTACTATGCGAGGCGGGCGACGAAGTGCTTATCCCTTCGCCGTACTGGGTGAGCTATCCGGAGATGGTGCGCGTGGCCGAGGCCACGCCGGTGTTCATCGATACATCAGAGAAAGACAATTTCAAGATAACCCCGGAAGCGCTTTTAAAGCACATTACCAAGAAGACGAAGCTTCTTATCCTGAACAGCCCGAGCAACCCCACGGGGCAGGTGTATTCCAAGGTGGAACTGGAGGCTATCGCCAAGATCGTCGTGGACAAGGGGATATGGGTCATCTCGGATGAAATCTATGATAAGCTCGTTTACGGCGGGATTGAAAATGTGAGCATCGCTTCGCTCAATCCTCAAATCAAGGCCAAAACGCTGGTGGTCAACGGCGTTTCCAAGTCCTATGCGATGACTGGCTGGCGCATCGGCTACGTCGCCGGGGATAAAGAGATCGTCGGCGCCATGTCCAACCTGCAGGACCATTCCACCTCCAACCCGGTTTCCATCTCGCAGCGGGCGGCGCTGGCGGCGCTCACCGGGCCTCAGGACGCGGTGAAGCAGATGGCCGGCGAGTTCGAGAAGCGGCGCAATTACATGGTCGAGCGGTTGAACAAGATTCCCGGAGTTTCCTGCCTTATGCCGCCGGGCGCCTTCTATGCCTTCCCTAACGTGTCGAAGCTCTACGGCAAGTCGTTCAACGGCAAGCCCATCAAGGGCTCCATGGGGCTGACGGAGCTGCTGCTGACCGAGTCCAAGGTGGCGGTGCTCCCAGGAATCCCGTTCGGCGCGGACGGCTACCTGAGGCTTTCCTATGCGACGTCGATGAAGAACATCACCGGCGGGCTCGACCGTATCGAGGAGTTTGCTAAGAAGGTGAAATAGTCGGTGCAAGGCGGGCTGGTGACTGTTACAGATTGCGGGTCGGGGAGCGAAGCAGGTCCTTGGCCACCTTCAGGGTCAGCATGCTTTCATAACTGGCAAGCCCTTCGATGCCGCCGAGCTCGTGGCGGATGAAGCCGGAGAGCTCATCAGTATCGCGGAAGATGGCCCAGGCCACAAGATCGTAAGGGCCGGTGGTCATGAGAGCGTAATGCACGTTAGCGTATGAGGCCAGCTTGTCGGCGACGGCATCGATTTTCCCCGGGCAGACCTTGATGCCTATCATGGCCCTGACGTGGTAGCCCAGCGCGTGCGGGTCGGCGATAGCCACTATCCTTATAATATGCTCGTTGAGCAGTCTGTTCAGCCTCCTGCGCACGGTGGTGGCGCCGGCGCCGAGCTTCTTAGCGATATCGGTCTGCGGCTGCTGGGGGTCGCTCTGCAGCTCGCGTATTATCATCAGGTCCAGGGCATCTATGCCCGGGATCGATATGTCGATCGACGGCAGTTCGTCCGTCGTCATGAAGGTGAACGAGGCCTTGACCATCTTGAGCGTGACCATGGTCTCGACGCTGTTAACGCCGGCGACGGCGCCGACTCTGTTTATAAGGAAGTCCGAGAGCTTGTCCGTATCCGCGAAGACCGCACCCAGTAATATATCGTAGCGGCCGGCGCAGATGATCACGTTGTGGACCTCTGCCACGGAGGCCATCTCGGCCGCGATGGCGCTGACCCTGTTCGGCAGAACCTTCAAGCCTATGAGCACGCCCATCTTGTAGCCCGCGACCACCGGGTTGTGCACAGGGATGATCTTAATTACCTTTTTATCGAGCAGTTCCTGCAGCCGCCACTGCACCGTGGACCGGCTCCTGCCGAGCTTTTTAGCGAGGTCTGTGGTGGTCTGCGTGGCGTCCATCGCCATCTCCCGCATCAGCATGAGATCGAGCGGTTTCAGGTTGCGTGGTAGCGCTTTAGCCATCTTGCATCTTCCCTCCGTCGCCCTGTCCGATTGCCAGAAAAACCGTTATTAAATCGGCTTATTGGCATTTCCGCCGTTATTATAGCATATATTTGACAAAATCGCCACATGGTGGTATCGTGGTGTAGCTATTAAGATTCCGTACTATTATATCCGATGGAGGTGTGAGATGAGCTCTGCGCATTCCCGCAAATTGAGGATAATCGGTATCGTCATGTTCGTATGCATCCCGTTTGTCCTCGCCGCCTGGGTCGTCCCGGCGTATTTTTACAAGTGGGATGTGGTCAGCACCGCGCGCGGGTCGGCGGTATGCATCATGGTCTGGCTGGCCGTATGTATCTACTCCACCCTGTTCTTAAAGTATCCCTGGAAGGAGAGGAAGCGCGGCTTCATCTTCTACTGGTTCTGCACCGCGGCCCTCTTCAATATCGTGTGGCAGGTCCCGCTGGTGCTCTTCCGCTCCTTCATCACGCAGGCCGAGCCGACCCAGACTAACCTGCTCAAGTTCAGCCCTTGGTGGGGCTACGGCTTCGCCGACGCTCACTACGGCCTGGTGGACAAGTGGATGATGAGCGAGGAGACGTGGTGGTTCCTGGCCATTGTGATCTCCATCGTCGGGCTCGTGCTGGTGAGGCGCGGCCGGGAGCTGAACGGCTTCCTTCTGCTCGGCATCGCCGGGGCGCTTCAGGCCTACAACGCCTCACTCTATATAGTATATGATGCGATGACCGGCTTTGAGAATATCGCCTCCGGCTCGGCGCTCTCCCTCGCGCTCTACTGGGGGTTCAACCCGCTGTGGGCGCTTACGGCCCTGGTTGCATCGATATTCTCGTTCCAGTTCGTGCTGAAGAAAGCCAAGGCCAGGCATACCGCACCCGGGACGCAGGGGCCGCCGGAATCGCAAATCTAGTCATTGGAATGAAAAGGAGAACGACAATATGGCAGGACAATCGGATATAACTTTCAGGTTGCCGAAGATATATCAGCTGGGCTATGTGGTCGCGGACGTGGAGAAGGCCGGCAAGTATTATGAATCGGCCTTCGGCATAGGGCCTTTTATCGGTCCAGTGGTTGTTCCTATGAAGAAGGCCACTTTTATGGGCAGGACAGTCAGCACAAAGATCAAGACGGCCTTTGCCAAGTCGGGGGAGGTACAGATCGAGCTGATCCAGCCGCTGGACGGTGACAATCCGTACACGGAATTCCTGGCTCGAAGAGGAGAAGGCATCCACCATCTCGGATTCAAGGTTGACGATATCGAGCAGGCCAAGGCCGAATTCGCAAAAAAGGGGATGGAGCCGTTCTTCTCCGGCGACCTGGTGGTCATGAAGTTCGCCTATTACGATACGACGGAGTTCGGCGGGCTGGCGCTCGAACTGCTGTGGGGCCGGACGGAGATATAAACGCCGCAAGGAGGTATTGTATGCTCAAGGTCATAGTGCTACTGAAGAGGAACCCCGGACTTACACAAGAGCAGTTCCGCGAGCGCTACGAGGGGGTTCACGCGCCGCTGGGCAAGAAGCTCTTCCCTTTCATGAGGAAGTACGTGCGCAGGTACGTTACCGCGGCGCCCTTCTCGCCCGCCGGCAAAGAGCCGAAGTTCGACTGCATCACCGAGGAATGGCTTGACGACATGGAGGCATTCAAGAGAATGCTTGACATATACGTGAGCGAGGCCGGTCGTCCCATCCGGGATGATGAGAAGGAAACCTTCGATATGACCAAGATGGAATATTTTTTTGTAGAAGAGGTAACGTAAAGCAAGGATGCTGAAGAGGAGGTCCCGCTATGGTTATAGAAGGAAAGTCGACGACGAAAAAACGGAGCCCCAGCACGCATCGGACGCAGAGGCTGAAACAGGCTTACATGGAGCGGAAGCCCAGCATCTGCGCCGAACGCAGCGTGCTGGTTACGGAGTCTTATAAAGAGACGGAGGCCCAGCCTCCCGTGCTCAGGCAGGCGATGGCCTTCGATAAGGTATTAAGCGAGATGCCGATCTGGATACAGGACGGCGAGCTCATCGTGTCCAATATCGCATCCAGACCCAGAGGGGCGTTCCTCTTCCCGGAGTATGACGATAGCTGGCTGAAGCCGGAGCTGGACACTATCTCGACCAGGAGCCGGGACCCCTGGCTGCTGAGCGATGAAGACAAAGACCGTTTGAAAGGCTGCATGGACTACTGGAGGGGCAGGAACCTGGGCGCCATTGCCGACGCGCTGAATACGGACGAGGTGCGGCAGGCCGAGAGAAACTCGTTCATCGATATCCGTATGGGCAAGCAGGGCGGCATCGGACACATCGCGCCCAGTATCGAGGATGTAATTACCCGCGGGCTGAACGCATTTATCGAAGAAGCGGAGAGCCACCTCAAGCGCTTAGACCTGACCAATCCAGAGGACTACGC
>CAYGXY010000212.1:0-8698 GCA_964354045.1 uncultured Dehalococcoidales bacterium | reverse complement strand
TGAAGGCTTATCGCGTGATTTAAGAACGGCTCTCGGTGCAGAGCTAGTTTTATGCAAAGTCGCCCGCTGGGATCCGGATAAACGGTGGAACGTGGCCGTAGAGACGGCGGCAAGGCTTAAAGAAAGGGGAATACGCACCATCCTTCTGGCCAGAGGAGGCATGGAGCCTTATGGACAGGAAGTGTTAAACAATGCTCGTTCTCTAGGCCTGGTTATAAGTGAAGCGGTTACTGATGATAATTCATTTGAGGGATATTTAAAGGCATTGCATAAGGCTTCATACGCTGATGTTATCGATATCAGATTTCATGTCCCGATCGACTTCTTGCGTATTATGTATCACGCATGCGACGCGGTGTTGGCGAATAGCGGCCATGAGCCTTTTGGTATCGTGGGCCTGGAAGCTATGGCTGCGGGCGGGATAGCCTTTACCGGATGTACGGGTGAAGACTATGCCATACCCTTTGTTAATGCCTTTGTACTGGAAACTCCTGATCCCATGGAGGCTGTCGGATATCTTATGTACTTGAGGGATTATCCTGAAGAGGGTATTCGAATAAGGGAGGCGGCGAGGCGGACTGCGCGCTATTTCACCTGGGAGGCGGCGGTAATCAATCTTATCCATAAGCTTGAGAATCAAGCCAGGATCAAGGGTGTGTTGGGCGGAGTGCCTACACCTTTGGAGCCTCAATTCGCTATGTCAAAGTTGCCGCCGGAGTTAGTAGCTACTGCGATGAAGCGGAATTACAATAAGTAATGTGGGGGTGATATGGTTCGCGATCTTGTAATGTATTGCGTAGCGCACCAACCGAGGCGTCTCAAGCTGCCGGCGCAACCTATACCTGCTGTTGCCGACCCGCAGGATATTGAGCGGTGCCTGTTTGATGAGGCGATGAACGAGCGCTATCTGCATAAGGTCGCTACTTACTGCTACTATCCGGCTACAGAGATGTTCCTTGATCTTGTTGAAGGCGGCATGAAGCTGTCTATCGGCTTTTCTTTTTCGATATTAAGGCAGATGGAAAGCTGGGATAAGAACCTTTTCGATCTGTTTCAAAGGCTGGTAGCACATCCTAACGTTGAGCTTGTTGATGTCGAGCCGTATCACAGCTTTCTGCCACTGTGTGACCTGGAAGCGTTTATTAAGCGCATGACCAAGTCTCGCGAAGATCTAAACAAGATATTTGGTAAGAAACCTGTGGTGACGGATACTACCGAGATGTTGATGTCCAGCGGAATCTATCAGGCCCTTAATGAAGCAGGTTTCAAAGGCGCGTTGCTGGATGGGCGCCCCTGGGTTATGGAATGGAGGGAGCCCACGCATCTGTATCACATGGGCAAGGATATGGCGCTACTGGCCAGGCACTATGACCTCAGCGACGACGTAGGCTATCGTTTTTCTAACAAAGGATGGTCCGGATTTCCACTGCTTGCCGATTCCTATTCACATTGGCTCAGGGATACCTGGGGTGATTTCGCAGTGCTGGCCTGGGATTATGAGACCTTTGGTGAACATCACTCTCGGGACACGGGGATCTTCGATTTTATGAGGCATCTCCCGGATGAGCTGGGGAGACGTGGTATTCGAACTCTGACGCCGAGTGAGATAATCGACGAGTACAGCGATCGGAGCTATCATCTGCCGCTGCCGGCATTCCCTTGCACATGGGCTGGTAATGGAGGGATGGAATTTTTCCTGGGAAATGCCGCACAGCAAGCCGTATTTCAGTTGATGCTGCTGGCTTATAATAAAGCCCTGCTTACAAAAGATAAAAAACTTATCGATATAGCTATATGGCTGCTGCAGTCTGATAACCTTCATCTTATCCAGTGGTTCGGCAGATATGGCCCTGAGGCTGAGGTTTCGGCGTATTTTACACCGCAGGAATGGTGGCAGCTGGGTCCGAATGGCATCGTCTGGGAAATCCAGCAGGTATATAAGAATTTTATTAATGTTCTGGATGCATATATATAGGTAAGCTACACGGTGCAAAAGAGGAAGTGCTGAGATGACTAAGATTTTAAAGCAACATGCCGAGAGGCGGCTTGCTGGTGTGCTCGATCAGTATGTATTCTGGTGTCATGACGGTCGTATCCTCCACAGCATACATGAATTGAAGGACGCCCTGGAGATGATGAGCGATGAGACTTATGCTTATCATGCCTATAAGGAGAAAAACGATTTCAGCGCCTGGGTCAGGGATATAATCGGAGACGATAAGCTGGCCAGGGATCTGTCCAGAGCATCCGATCGGCGCCAGGCTTTTGAATGTGTGAAAGCCAGGGAAGTGTTTTTGCTCGGTAAATTGTAGCATAGTCGAATTATCGTTTGCTTTCTCCGTCGGTATTGGAGCAACTCGCGACAGGCACTAAAGCGCTCCTTCTGTTTAGAAGGGGCGTTTTGTTACTAAGGTTACATGAGCGTTACTAGTGTAATATAATGTTCAGCACATATAACAGTTTGTCGATAAGCAGAATGAATTTATGTCCAGTCTTAGGGAAACATTCAAAACAAAAGATCAGGTGACATCGAAGGAACTTGAAAAAGGCCTCAAGTTCATTATCTATGATGGAATATGCACTCAATCTATGGGTGTTTTAACAGGCGGCGCTTTCCTTGTAGCCTTCGCACTTGATCTGGGCGCATCAAACTTCTATATCGGACTCTTAGCCGCCATACCTTTCCTGGCACAGACCATACAGATACCCGCAGTTTTTTTAGTTGAGAGGGTCAGGGCCAGGAGGGGATTGTCCATCATCTTTTCCGGCGTTAGCAGAATGTTCTGGTATCCCATTGCCCTCATCCCTATCCTGTTTGCCAGGGATTCCAGTGCTGGTTTATACCTGCTTATAGCTTCATTGGTCCTTTATGCCGGTCTGGGCGCTGTTGCCGGTACAAGCTGGAACTCCTGGATGAGAGACCTTATTCCGCAGGGTATTTTAGGCCGGTTCTTTTCCAAAAGAATGATGATCGCTACGGCGATAGGGGTGGTTCTCACCCTGATTGCCGGCGTTATTGTAGATTCCTGGCAAGCAGCTTATCCGGACCATAAACTTCATATCTATTCGATATTATTTATTGCCGGCATGGCTGTGGGTCTTTACGGATTGTATTTTTTATGGCGCACGCCTGAGCCTGATATGAATAAACAGGGCGAAGTGCCGTCTATGAAATCACTTTTCTCCCGGCCGTTGAGAGATGCTAATTTCAGGAGGCTGCTCATCTTCAGTGTGCCCTGGAGCTTCGCTATCAACCTGGTTACGCCCTTTTTTACTGTCTATTTATTACAGCGATTGGGTTATAGCCTTTCCCTTGTCGTAGGGCTGTCGGTGTTAAGCCAACTTACAAACATCATTTTTTTACGTATCTGGGGCAGGCTGTCCGACAGGTTCAGCAATAAATCCATATTGTCGGTGAGCGGCCCATTGTTCCTCCTGTGCATCCTGGCGTGGCCATATACTACAATGCCAGAGAAATACTTTTTCACCCTGCCGCTTGTTGTAATAATACATATTTTAAGCGGTATCTCCATGGCGGGTGTTACTCTGGGCACGTCTAATATCGCGCTTAAGCTGTCGCCGTCCGGTTATGCTACGTCATATATCGCCACAAGCGGTATATTGAATTCGCTTTCGGCAGGGGTGGCGTCTCTGGTAGGAGGTGCGATAGGATACCTTTTTGCTTCCAAGGAACTGGTGTTATCGTTTCAGTGGTCTGAGCCGGGGAGGCAGTTCGGGGTGTATGCATTGAGCCTGGAGGGGCTCGACTTTCTCTTCGTTATAGCCGCTGTTATCGGTTTATACTCCGTTTACCGCCTTCATTTGGTTAAAGAGAAGGGCGAGGTAAAAGAGCGTATTATTATCACTGAGCTTACCGCTGAAGTGATGCAGCACATGAGGAGCTTATCGACCATCGGCGGATTGCGGCAGTTGACCTCGTTGCCGTTATATATGGCGCGCGACAGCTTGCGTAAACGGTATCAGCAGCGCAACAGCAGAAAGAATCAGATAGTTTAGTATTACGTTGAGTTTTCATCATCATAATGGCGCCGTATGTTTTTTTAAATCGATATGGTAACATACAAATAGTTACAATTAATACGGAAAAGAGTTTATGGACGATAATAAGCAGAATCTGGAACTACCTCATCGTATATCTGGCCTCAATGATCTTTCATATAACCTCTGGTGGAGCTGGAATTCCAATGCCCGCGAGCTGTTCCGTGAGCTGGATTATCAGCTATGGAATCTCAGCTCTCATAATCCTGTAAAGCAAATGCAGCAGATGGCGTATTATCGAAAAGAAGCTGCTACTAAAGACCTCAAGTTCATCGATCTCTATGATTCAGTGATGAAAGATTTCAATGCCGACATGCTGCCTCAGAAGAAGTGGTTTTCTCAGAAACATGCTGATCAATCAAGTAGGCCTATAGCTTTTTTTTCTTTCGAGTTCGCCATTCATAACGCCCTGCCCATTTATGCCGGGGGCCTTGGCGTTCTAGCCGGTGATATCTGTAAGGAGGCCAGCGACCTGGGGATTCCTTTAATCGGCGTCGGGTTCATGTACCCGAGCGGATACTTCTCTCAACGCATATCTGTCGATGGCTGGCAGGAGGAAGATCACAGACAGCTCAATTTCAAGGAAGCGCCTATCAGAATAGTAAACGATGCGCAGGGGCGTCCGCTTAGAGCTAAGGTACAACTGGGCGACAGGCAGGTCTCGATCGCTGTTTGGCACGTAGGCGTGGGGAGTGTCGATCTTTATCTTCTGGATACGGATGTAGAGGAGAATACTCCCTCCGATCGATCTTTGGCTTCACAACTCTATGTCGCTGACTGGGAATTGCGTATTCAGCAGGAGATAGTACTTGGAGTCGGCGGCGTTCGTGTATTAAGACTGATGGGTAAGGACCCCGTATTATGGCACATCAATGAAGGACATACAGCTTTCATGATCGCGGAGCGGATCAGGGAGGAAGTGGAGAAGGGCACATCTTTTGAGGAAGCGGTTAGAAAGGTCAAGTCCGCTACAATCTTCACTACGCATACCCCGGTTCCCGCCGGCCATGACGTATTCCCTGTATACCTGGTCGATAAGTATTTAAACAAGTATTGGGGCTCCGCGGGCATAGATAGAGATAAAATCCTCAAATTAGGCAGGGAAGAAGCCACCGGCGACCGTACCTTCAATATGACGGCCTTTGCTCTGAGGATGTCGCAGGGCAGTAACGGGGTTAGTAAGCTTCACGGGGGCGTTGCCAGGAAGATGTGGCACGGGCTCTGGCCTGAATTAAGCGAGGAGAAGGTACCGATTTCATCCGTAACTAATGGAGTCCATATACCCACGTGGCTGGCGCCGGAGATGGGCGAGCTGTTCGACATGTATTTTGCGGAGGACTGGGCCAAGAGACAGGATGATCCGGATGTCTGGCAGGACGTCTGGAAGATCCCTAACCGTGAATTCTGGGAGACCAGGATTGATCTCAAGAGGAAGCTGCTGGGGGCCATGAGGGCCCGCGCTCAGAAGCGGTGGGCGATCGGCGGCGCCGAGGCGCAGCAGTTGCTGTCCATGGGGACGCTGTTTCATCCCGAGGTATTGACCATTGGCTTTGTACGCCGCTTTGCGGCATATAAGCGGCCCGATCTGATCTTCAGGGATGTGGAGCGTCTGATCCGCATGGTTACGGACCCCTGGCGGCCTATACAGATCGTATTCGCCGGTAAATCGCACCCGGCGGACTCCAATGCCAAACAGCTTCTTCAACGTGTTTACAAGCTGGCCTCCGACAGGCGTTTCCATGGCCGCATCGCTTTTGTTGAGGATTACGATATGCATATAGCGCATTACCTGGTTCAGGGTGTAGATGTATGGCTGAATGTGCCCCGTCGTCTCTGCGAGGCATGCGGCACAAGCGGAATGAAGGCGGCGATAAACGGTACGCTTAACCTCAGCGTGCGCGACGGCTGGTGGGGGGAGGGATACAACGGCAGGAATGGCTGGGCAGTTGGCGGCGGGTCAGAAAAAGCCTTTTCTGCAGACGAGGATAAAGAGGATGCGGAGTCGATCTACCATCTTCTGGAAGAGGAGATAATACCGCTTTTCTATGCCAGGGATCGTGCCATGCTGCCACACAAGTGGATTGAGAAGTCCAAGGAATCGATATGTTCGGTGGTTCCCCATTTCTGCTCCAGGCGTATGATGAAGGAATATACCGATAATATTTATATCCCTACGATCAAGTCGCAACCCGGAGCATAGATAGTAGCTCAATCCAATTTGTGATATTGGAGGTGTAAATGAAAAACGTCCTTGCCATATCGCTAATATCTCTAATTGCCATCGGGTGCTGCGCCTGCAGTGCGCCTTACAGCGGGATACCGGCGGAGCCGATCCCTAATGATGACTTCTATTCGCTTGTGACCGAGGATATGATGTATATCCGCAATCCCGATTATGCCGAGGGCTACAATAACCAGCTCGCTCATCTAACTATTCCACAGAATCCCTTCATGGCGCCCAACGGCAAGGGCAATATGCACAACGATGCTTATATGACCGATACATACGAAGTCGCCGGGCCGGTCGGGGTCAATTTGGAGGTTGTTTCCACATACAGGGGATTTGCCCAGTGTGCTACGGTTACTTTCGACAGTAAAGGGCGTATCTGGACAGTGTGCATTAATATCAGTGGCCCACAGCTTTTGTTGCTCGACCCGTATACATTGAACGAGCTGGCTGCTTATCCTCTTCCGCCCCGCCACGAATACTGGCAGGATGATCCGATAGGCCCGATGAAGGATACATCAGGAGGAGGTTATTTCTGCTTGGACAATCAGGAACGCGCTATCATTCCGACGTATAATCACAGCATTCAGATAATCGAATACAGTGGGGGCAAGTTTAATTTAGTTCGGGAATACTATCTTGAAGATCACGTTGTGCCAAAGGAACCCCCAGAATGGGATAAGGTCGGGTCGGCACTTCCCGATTGGAATGGGCTGCTCTGGTTCGTTACGCGCTATGGCATGGTCGGCACGATTGATATGGAAAGCGGAGATATCCATTCTATCGAGCTGACTGGGGAAGAGATACAGAACTCGTTTACTATCGGGGAGGAAGGTGTCTACATTATTTCCGATTATGCTCTATATCGTTTCCATGCTGGTGATGGTGGCCAGCCCGTTATCGACTGGCGTTATAGCTATGATCGCGGAACAGAGGTCAAATCCGGGATGATCAATCAGGGCTCCGGTACTACACCGACGCTTATCGGCGAGATGGTAGCTATAGCCGACAACGCTGAGCCCAGAATGAACGTTATCTTTGTTAAACGATCCAATGGATCAGAGGTGTGCCGTCTGCCGGTATTTTCCGATAACGAAAGCTGTACCGATCAGTCGCTGATCGGGCTGGCGCGCGAGGGTGATAACGGGATCGAATACTCTGTGATCGTTGAAAATAACTATGGATACGATTACTTTTTTTCAGTTTCTGACGGCAAATCGGGAGTCGGCGGCGTAGTGCGTGTGGATGCAATCCCGGACGGCAGCGGGGGCTACGATTGCATCGAGGTCTGGAACAGCTCCGAGCGGTCGCTGACCACCGTGCCCAAGATGTCGCTTGCCAGTGGCTTGATTTACCTGTATACCAAAGAGCCACGAGACGATAGGATGGACGCATGGTATTTCACTGCTGTAGACTTCGATACGGGCGATACTGTTTTCAAGGTTCTGACGGGCACTGGCATCGGGTACAATAATAACTACGCGCCGACAATCCTGGGCCCGCAGGGGGGAACGGCATATATCGGCACATTGAACGGCTTGATTTCAATTCGAGATGCTCGTGAATAGTCTGTCGATTTATTGTAAATGCCGTTGGGGTAGTCAATGATTGATATCGATGAGATGCGCAAGAAGTTCGATGAATCGCCGTGTGCCGTTTACATGGGAATGAAACTGGTCGATTTGTCGAAGGGGTACGCAAAGGTTAAGATGGAGCTTAAGGTAGAGCATCTTAACTGGGAGAATATGATTCACGGCGGCATCGTCGCCACGGTTCTCGATCAGGCCTTCGGCTGCGCCTGCAATACGCTGGAGAATATTCATGTGGCTGTTCAAATGAATGTTCATTTCATGAAGGCGCCGGCTGTGGGCGAGACGATATATGCGGAGTCGAGGGTGATTCATGCGGGCAAGCGCATGGGGACATCGGAGATGAAGGTTTGCGATTCCAAAGGCAACGAGATCGCACGGGCGACCGGTACCACGGTGTGTATCGGGGCTCGTGTCTAGTCGATAACAGGCCGTAGCCGTAGGGTGGGCTTTGCCCACCGACTTTAACCCGCAGCTGTCATTCTGAACGTAGTGAAGAATCTCGTTGATGTTACCCCCTGCTGTCCCCCTTGAAAGGGGGAAACAATAACCGAACCCCCTGTTAGTCCCCCATACGTTTGGGGGACTTTGATTTTGGGGGACACCCCCAAACCCCTGAAAGGAGAGAATTCTCTCCTTTACCACTCTTATCGAATGCCCCCTCGGCTGGGTCGCTTCCCCCTCTTTAATCAAAGAGGGGGTTAGGGGGAGTTCGTAGCATTCATACATCGGTTATCGTGTAGGGGCAGGGCTTGCCCTGCCCGATAGAAGGGCGCAGCAAGCGGCGCCCCTACGGCGGATTTGTGGTCGATATTAATTTCGT
>CAYGXY010000211.1:0-4299 GCA_964354045.1 uncultured Dehalococcoidales bacterium | reverse complement strand
TCGCGCAACGTAGTATCGTATAGGTAAACCTTAGGCAATCTTACTTCGCCCCCGCCACCTTCTTAACTATCAGGTCGCCCATCTCCCGCGTGCCGACCTTGGTCATGCCGTCGCTCATGATATCGTATGTGCGGTAGCCGTCCTCCAGCACGCGCAGCACGGACTTCTCCACCAGATCGGCCGCCGCAACCATCCCCAGCGAATAGCGCAGCATCATGGCCACGCTCATGATCGTAGCTATAGGATTGGCCATGTTCAGCCCGGCGCGGCTCGGCGCGCTGCCGTGTATCGGCTCGTACAGCCCATAGACCTTGCTGCCAACGCGAGGGATACCGGCAAGGCTCGCCGAGGGCAGCATGCCCATCGATCCGGCAAGCATGGACGCCTCGTCGGTGATGATATCGCCGAAGGTATTCTCGGTCACCAGCACATCGTACTGTGACGGCTTCTGTATCAGCCGCATGGTGCAGGCATCCACCAGATGGTGCTCCAGCTCCACATCGGGATACTCTTTGGACATCTCGATGGCCATCTCGCGCCACAGGCGTGAGGTCATGAGCACGTTCTGTTTATCGACCGACGCCAGCTTCTTGCGACGGCTGCGTGCCATCTCGAAGCCCACGCGCAGTATGCGCTCGATCTCCTGTTCGGTATAGACCATGGAATCGATAGCCTTGCGCCCCTTCTCCGTCTTCCAGCGCTTCTTGGGCTTGCCGAAGTAGAGCCCGCCGGTAAGCTCGCGCACCACGACGAGATCAACGCCCTTTATCACCTCGGGCTTGAGGTTCGTCGAGTTCACCAGCATGGGAAATACTTTAACCGGGCGCAGGTTAGCAAACAGCTTGAGCCCTTTCCTTAAAGCAAGCAGCCCGTCCTCCGGCCGCACATCCGAGTTAGGATCGTCCCACTTGGGCCCGCCCACCGCTCCGAGCAGCACCGCATCGCTCCTGCGGCACATCTTCAGCGTCTCGGGCGTCAGCGCAATGCCATGTCTGTCAATTGAGATACCGCCGACATCGCCGTACTCCAGTATAGCCTTATGCCCGAACTTCTCGCACACCGTCTGCAGCACCCTGGACGCCTCGGAGGCCACCTCCGGCCCGATGCCGTCGCCAGGCAAATAAGCAATATTGAATTTCACTTAGCACCTCTCGTCTTGATTCTCTTTTTGGTATATTCGATGAGCCCGCCCGCGGAGACCAGCTCCATCATGAAATCGGGATACGGCTCAGCTTTATAGGTCTTACCCTTGGTGACGTTCTTTATCTGGCCCGTCTCCAGCGTCACCTCAAGCTCGTCCCCCGCATCGATCCGATCCGCCATGGCACACTCCAGCAGCGGCAGGCCGATGTTAATCGCATTTCTGAAGAAGATGCGCGCGAAGCTCTGGGCGATGACACACGACACGCCCACGGCCTTTAGCGCTATCGGAGCGTGCTCCCGCGACGAGCCGCAGCCGTAGTTTGTGGTAGCAACGATGATGTCCCCCTTCTTCACGCGCTTGAGGAATTCCTCATCGATGTCCTCCATGCAGTGCGCCGCCAGCTCCGCCGGCTCCCAAACGTTCAGATAGCGCGCCGGGAGTATTGCATCCGTATCCACATGCGCGCCGTACTTGTGTGCTTTACCTCTGAGTTTCATGAAATAGTCTCCTGTTTCTCCTGCTTGCCGACATGTTGCCTTATCACATCCATCACCGTATCCGGGTCTCTGGTTGAGAACACGAACTCCTTGAACTTACCCTTCTTCAGCCCCAGTACCACGCACTGCCCGCCGAGCACATTGTACACCAGCCGCAACTTGCCATTGACCCGCCCTATGCGGATGCCGTAGCCGCCGTATGCACCCAAAGACGAAGATTCGTCAGGATAGCAATCGGCGACATCCTCCCATGGTATGACCCGCTTGAATACGCCGTAGCTCACGGTAAGCGATTTGGCGGTAGCTTTTACCACAAGCTTACTGAAGTTGCATATGATGAACGTCATGAACGCGAAGAACAGGCACATGACCAAGTAGAACCAGTCCGGCGCCGGCTTATCGCCCAGAGGCTCTGTCACAAGCTGATCAAGGAACATCGCGAGGAAGAAGACGGTTAAAACGACAAACATGGCGATAATCGCTCTGCCGAGCGTGAACACTACAACTTCACGATATATCTCAGGCTCGTGTGTCTCCGCCATCATTTTCTGCATATCATCTTTAAACATCGAACAACTCGCATCACCAAAAATATATTATTCGCCGCTCCCGCGCGCCGACCTGCGCATCCAGATCATTACGCAAACGATAGAAACCAGTGTAACTGCAGCGCCGGCAATAAAGCCTTTCATGAACACCTTGGCCATCATCACAAGGCCGACAATCATCAGAAGGCCAACGCCAAGTGTTATAATCCTGCCCGCATTTCTTCTTTCTGTTCCACGCTCCATGATTACTCCATCAGCCTGTCTGTTGTGCCTGAATTCGCCTCTCGATTATGTCGATTACCATGGCCGGATCCTTAGTGGAGAAGACAACCGTTTTCCTGCCCCTTTTCATCTCTATCTCGACACGCGGATAGCCCATAACATTGTACATCCTCCTCCACCGCCCCCCAACGAATCCCATGCTGACACCCCAGTTGGCGGCGGACAGGAAAGAGCTGATCCGATCCAGATCGCACCCGCGAACGTCTTCCCATCTCACCTTCATACGAAAAATCCCGAATCCCACAACCGCGGACTCCTCCGTCATCTTGATAGAAAGCGTAACCAGATTCGCCAGAAAGGATGTGAATAGAGCCAGAGCCGATAAAATAGTCACGGCGAACCACAGCGGCACCGGGTTTGGGCCCAGTTGCCCGGTTACGCGCTGGTATGAATACGCGATCAAGAAGGCTACCGTAAGTACGGCAAACAGGGCCACGACACCCCTGATCAGGGGAAATCTCACCTTTTCCTCATAGATAATCTTACTGTCGACGTTACTACTCATGACATCCAACATACGATATAGGCTATCTCTGCCGCAACCTGTTGTCGTTAGCCTCCACAGTGCTCATAAAAACCTGCGACGCGATCTCGGACAGCTCGGGCGAGCAATCGGCCAAGCGAAAATCTTGCCGCTCAGCCATCTCCCTCCACTCGGAAGGCATGTAGGCCAGCCTGCTGGCCATGCCGCCGTCCTGATCGATCGCCGCGTAATAAACCTCCCTGACCCCGGATGTGATTAGGCGCCCCAGACACATGGGGCACGGCTCGAGCGAAGAGAACAGCGTATAGCCATCCATGCGCCCGATCTTCTTGTGGCGCTCCTCGAATTTAGTCATCACATCCATCTCGGCATGCAAATCGCTGCGGAAATGCGGAGAGAAAACACGGTTGTATCCCCTCTGCACGATCTCCTTGCGATTGCGTATGAGGACGGCACCGACACCGAAGTTGCCCTCCATCGCTGCCGTTATCGCTTCCTGAAGAGTGATTATCACAAACGCATCGTGCGGATAGTTGCCATCAGGAACCAGCTTATCGATTCTATCCTTAAGCTGCTCTAAAGTGTTTTTTATTGATTTGGCCACTTCTACAATCCCTTTCGTTATTGCCCGATTAGCCATTGTGTAGGGGCGATTCGCGAATCGCCCCTACGGGACACCTCTATTACGCTATATCGTCCGGGCTGACGATTTTCCCCGCTATCGCGCTGGCGGCAGCTATAGCCGGATTGGACAGATAGACCTCCGACTTGTTGCTGCCCATGCGCCCGACGAAGTTGCGGTTGGTAGTCGATATACATTTCTCGCCGGCAGCAAGCACCCCCATGTAGCCGCCCAGGCACGGGCCGCACGTGGGCGTGCTCACCGCCGCGCCCGCATTGATGAAGATTTCGACCAGGCCACGGCGCATGGCTTCAAGATAGACTTCCTGTGTACCCGGTATGACGATGAGCCTGACATCGCGATGGACTTTGTGCCCCTTTATAATGTCGGCAGCTACCTGCAAATCCTCGATCCGGCCGTTGGTGCAGCTTCCGATAACGGACTGATCGATTTTAACATTGCCCACCTTGCTTATCGGCTTCGCGTTCGACGGCAGGTGCGGGAAAGCCACCTGCGGTTCAATCTTTGACACATCGTATTCGATAACGCGTTCATAACTCGCATCCTCATCGGGCTCACAGGCATGATATTTGCGCTTGGTCCGTCCCTTCAAATATGCCTTTGTCTTATCATCAACACGGAACAGGCCCGCCTTGCCGCCGGCTTCAATAGCCATGTTGGCCATGGTGAGACGGCCTTCCACCGAGAGCGAATCGATGGCC
>CAYGXY010000210.1:0-8731 GCA_964354045.1 uncultured Dehalococcoidales bacterium | reverse complement strand
GCCGGGAACAGGGATAATGAGGGTTTTCCCGGTGATACATGAATTCCAGCCTCTTGTCAGATCACCCGGGTAAAACTCCGCGTCCGGCCCGGTGGAAAAAAAGGTGAGGTCTCCAAAAAATGTCCGGGGCTGGTAATTCTGGAGAGCTCTCATCTGTATTCTTACCAAAGGTTGTTGTTCTTCAGGGTAGGTTAAGATCTCATCCTTTTCACCATGGAAATCAAATTCAACGTTCGGTGTTGATGCCGACAGAGGGGGGGTACCGGTAACATATAATAAACCCTGAGAAAAGACACCCATTCCCTTAACAAAAAGTGAATAGAGTATACTTTCAGGGTTTGTTTTCAGACTGTTGTTGAAAAAGCGGTAAAGAAAGTGACCGGCCGCCATAAGGGTATCTGAACCCTGTCCTTTGGGGAGAAGGTAGGTAACCTTCCTGAACAACCTGATTTGAGGGGCCGGTACAGATTGATCAACAATTCCCAGAAAGATCACCGTTTCCCCCCTGCTTTGGAACTGGCAGGCAAGTTCGAAGGCATAGAGTGCACCTGCGGAATATCCCAACAGGTGATAGGGACCCTCTTTCTGGACGGTTTTTATCGCATCAGCATATTCCCTGACCGCTTCTTGTATGGTCAGGGGTGGCGTTTCAGCGGGCTCCAGTCCCTTTGCCCGAATCCCGAAAACAGGCCGGTTCTGATCAAAAAACGGGGAAATATCCTGATATTTTACTATCCAGCCCCCTAACGGATGAAAACAAAACAGGGGGGGTAGTGTGCCACCTCCACGAATAGGAACAATAAGCGGGTGATACTGTTCACTGGTTTTCGTTTTTTGGGCAATCATCAGCGCCTGTTGTCGGATCGTCGGGAACAGGTAGATCGCATCAGGCGGGATAGTCAGGTGAAACGCTCTCTGGATCTTAATGAGGAGTTCAATCGCTGCCAGCGAATTCCCCCCGCAACGGAAAAAATCATCTGTTGTTGACAGGGACGTAACGTCCAGGATATCTTTCCAGATCTCCAGGAGTTTTTCCTGATAGAGGGATAATTCTGGTGAAACGGTATCGTTGGTCAGTCCCGGTGTGCGTGCATCTTCACCGGGAACAATACTGTAGCGTTCAGTACCCACATAGCGCAGGAGTTTACCGGTCGGCCCTTTGGGGATCTCGTCAACACGATAGATCCTGCGGGGGACCTTGAAGGGTATGAGACGTTCAAGAAGAAACCTGCGGAGTTCTTCTTCATCTGCATGCTGGTCTTCCACCACAACCATTGCAGCAATATCCTCGCCAAGAACAGGGTCACTGACCCGGAACGCCATGGCCTGTTTTACCGCGGGGTGGGTCATCAGGACCTGGTCAATCTCTGGCGGTGATATTTTCTCCCCGCCTTTATTGATCAGTTCTTTTTTGCGCCCGGTGAGGTAGAGATATCCTTCATCATCGAGATATCCCATATCCCCCGTCCTGAACCACCCGTTGATAAAAGCGGATGCATTTTCATCCGGAGTGTCCTCGTAGCCGCTGAAAACCACTTCTCCCTGAATAGCAACTTCGCCGGTTTCAAACGACCCGAGGGTGGCACCGTCCTCATCCAGTATGACCAGGGACTCGATGATCGGAATTCCGACAGAACCCTCTTTCCCGGCCATGTTGATGGTGATGTTGGGCGATTCCGTCATGGCATAATTCTCAATTATGGGGACCCCGAGCAGCATCCCGAGTTCCTGGCGGACAGGAGCGGGCAGCGGAGCGGAAACGGAACGTATATACCGGAGTGAATTATTTTTCAGTTCACCGGGGGGAACCTTTTTGAGTTCACGCAGAATGGCCTGGTGATGTGCAGGCCCGGCACAATAAAAAGTAGGGCGCTCGTTTTTTAAGAGAGAGAGAAAATCCGGGGGGATAAAATCCCGGGTACAGATGACGGTTCCCCCGCCAAGCAGTGGTGCAAGTAACGTTCCGATAACTCCGAGGAGATGAAAATGAGGTACAATATGAAGACTTTTATCACGTTCCGTGTGGCGTAACTGTGAGCAAAGGATACCCACAGATTTACAGACCTGCTTCTGGGTCAGGGGTATAATTTTTGGCAGTGAGGTGGTACCTGAGGTCAGCAGGACAATGGCCGTATCTTCCGGTTGGGCAAACAAGACATCGTTTCCTTCATCTGCCATACCCGTGCCAATGGTGAAAATGCCAGCCCGATCCGGTGAAGGTGTGATCTCGATGAGAGGAATAGTTCGTGACAATGCCGCAGTCCTAGCCGCAGTTTCATGATCTTTTTGTACAATAATTGCCTTCACCTTCATCCTCGACAGAATAACCTGAAATTCGGGTTCTGTATACTGGGGATTTAGGGGGGTATGGGTGAATCCTGCCATGACGGCAATACCCAGTACTGCTGTTTCAGGACCCGCGGGCATAATTATCGCAATCCGGTCATTCCGGCCAAAACCCATTGCGTTTAACGTTTTTATTACCAAAAGAACCTGTTTTCTGAGATCCCGGTACGTGAGCGGTTGATAACCGGGAGATTCCAGTGCAGGATGGTCTGGATTCTGGTTTGCGTGAAAGATCAGATCTTTGATAGTATGAGGATAAGATTCCGGTGGCATTATTTAAGAAAAAATGGTTGATTTTGGTATTATACCTATCCATATGTGCAATCGAGAATTTTTGGCGATGACCCAGGAAATTACCTGTGTGCATCAGGAAGGAACCGTGCCTGTCCCGTTGTATCCCGCCGGCACATTGTGCAATAGTGAACTATTCGTGAGTGTCAGGGTAATCCATCGTTGCGGGGAGCTGCAGCGGCGGGGTGTAAATTCCTGTTGAGCGTTACGAAATGAAAAACCCGGGGAACTATAATCCGGCTTTGACCTCTTCTTTACCCCTGTTTTTTTATTGCTTTTTTTACCTTCAACATAACATCAGCAGTCAGAACAGGCATATTATGAGCAGATTTGGCATGATCAATAAATTTTTTCATTATTTCGCAATCCGTCGTTCCTGTCGTTTTGAATGAACAATCCATTCCGAGATCTCTGCACGTAAATGATACCATATTCAATCCTTATTGTATCTCACATGGGGAATTATCGACATTCAATGAAATCTTCATGCGCACGTTTCAAAAAGCTCCCCGCACTATTGAACCGGTCATGGTTCCCACGTTTGCATTTTTCTGTTTTAATATTCATCAGATTGTCCAGATTAGGTCATTGAACCTGGTGTTTATCCGAACCATCAATGCAGTATCTAAAAAAGCAGGAAAATGATTCCGGAGTGTAACCAAAATTGCCTGATCGTTCTGGTAAGCTAGTGCATCTCCGGAGATACCGGGACTGCAAAAAACATATATAGACGCAGAATAATGACACATTGGTGTAAAAAATGCCATCCTTTGTATGTTTTGCCAAGAACTGTGGGTTTCAGAGCTCTGCTCCCACCGAAGCTGAGCTGATGACGAAAATTGCAGAACACGCAAAAACAGCCCATAAAATGGACCCAATCCCGCCAGATGTCATGGTAAAGGTAAAAGCTGCTATTAAAAAGTGAAAATTCCATCATTCGAACGAGAAGACGGATTGTGAATGAATATTATAGATTCATTAAAAGTTTGTATTTAGATATACCTGCACCAATTTCTGTAAGCATTAATCTGACCAATAATTGTAATCAACACTGCATTTATTGTGAAATAGGTCAAGGACTCATAAAAACAGAAAAACCCTTAATAAACTTCCAAGATTTGCAATGGATCATTAGAGAAATGCATACGGCGAAAATTCCATTGTTATACCTTGGAGGAGGAGAGCCATTATTATTCAAAGAAATAATCGAATTAATTCAATATGCCCATACCTATGGAATTAAATGTAAACTATTTACAAATGGTACTTTATTAGACCGGTTATCCCAAAATCAACTCGATACATTGAGAAAATGTGCGACAAGTGTGTCTGTTTCTATTGATTCTTTTTCAAATGAAAAAGAAGACTTTATAAAAGGTTTATCAGGAGTATTAACTCAACAAATCAAAGGAATTGAAAAAATTTTAGATAATAATATTACTATGAACATCTGTACGGTAATTTCCTCCTATAATTACGATGGTCTTTTTGACTTAGTTAAAAATATTGATAAATTGGGGATACACCAAATCAAATTCCAACCCGTAATTTTTATATCAAATTTTCCCGAAAGTGATACAATATCAAATAAGAAAAATCTAAACATTAACCTTGATCATATACCAAAAATTAAAAATCAATTTGAACTCATTTTGAAATATGAAAAAAAATCAAAAATTCGAACCAATATACCATTGTTACGTCGATGGCTGTTTGATTATATTGATAGTATATATTCAAACGAACCAGAATATTCAACGGATAAAGAACTTTTTTTTAAAAAGGTTCTCCATAAATTTTATTGTGCTACAATATACTCTGATATTGCAATAAATTATTATGGGCAAATAATGCCATGCAATATGCTTGGTCCCCGTGAGTCTATTAAAGATAATAAAGAAGAGAGTTTACTAGATCTGTGGAATAAGTCATCGGATTCACTACGGAAGGGAATTAAAAATGATTTTTTTCCTGAAGAATGTCGATCTTGTGTTAATGCGTGTGATGGTAATCTGATATATTCAACATTAAAGTATCCAATTTCTAATTATCATATTATCCCCTATGTATTGAGAGCCATAATTAAGTGATTCGTTCCATTTTCCGAGAATAAAAACTATCCTGTTCTCCCTGCACCCAGTGAGGAGTTCTTTTTTGAATAGCTCCAGAACAAAAATCATGGAATCTTACTGGTGCGAAAAGAAAAATTCGATAGGTAATTGGATTAAAAATTCAAAAAGATTTTAATCCTGCTTTGACACCCTGCCTCAGGGCCGCATGTGATCGGTGGAAGGAGGGGGAGTGCATCCATATCCGTAAAGCTGGGAAACCCGATCGCCCCCTGGTGTTCGACAGACAGGATCCATGAATTAAACGGACCTACGAGGGTAAGCCTATTTACTTTGTTGCTACAATATCGTGAGATAGAAAAACAGTCATTAAAGTTTTCCGGATATAATCTCTCTCATAAAAAAAACCGAAGAATAACGGGGGAATAGTGCCAGGGTGTTTGTTTTAAAAAAAGTGGGTTGGTAAAAAAGTCGTAGGTATCCGGCTTGAAGACCTTGAAGAATGGACCCATTTTTTCCTCGTGGGGTTACAAACCGTTCCCCGCCCTTGAGATTTGCCAACAAGGTGAATAGTGAGGTCACGTCAGAATTCCCATAGCATCATCCTGTCCCTGGGCTAAGTTCAAAATCTGGATTATGGCCCGTAAAAGTCTCTTTTAAAAAAATTATAGGATCCTCAGTTTGGGGTTTTTTCGTCGATATTCCAACGGGGGTGCTCCTTCTTTGATAATTTTTTGAGCCTTCCTTTCGGATACGGGTGTAAAATAATCCTCGATCCAAGACTGTTTAAAGAGGGTTGGATCTTGAATCCATTTTTTAGACCTGCTGCCCCAATACGAATATTGGCCGTTAAATTTTATCAGAAACGATGAATCTAAGGTGAAATGCCCGGGTAATATGAAATACTGCGTTTTTGTCTTCATGATTTATCAAACATGATACGTATTGTGATGCAGAAGACCCAATTGAACGTGTTTTTCTGGTATGCGATGTATGATGTCCGGATCTTCCTCAAACGATTACCTATTCTGATGATATAATAAAGGCTGGCAAGGCGTCAGTGCAATGCAATATACTATTACAAAATCAAAATCATACATCCTGTAACAGAACCTTCTATGAAACCACATGTGCCATTTCCCTTGTTTATAGCTATCGGACTTATACTTGCTGCCGGGTGTGTAGACACGACGAATAAGAATAGTATTAACTCATCGTCTGATACAACGGGTTCGAGATTAAATGAAACCCCCACTATTAGCTCACCGTTAAAAAGATTACTCGTCGTGTCCGCCACGGGTTTTTCATGCCCTGCAAACTTATCTGCCTTTTTTGACAATGAGACCGTTGGGACGGTGAATCCCACGTCTCCCTTGCACGTGATGGTTTCCGAAGGGAATATATCGGATACCCATTACTGCTCAAATTATGGAGTTACGGGTGATGGTACAGATGAAACAACGGAACTTCAAAATTGTTTGGACGCCGCAAGTTCGGGCGACATTGTAAGTTTACCGACAGGTTTACCAACAATTTTAACAGGGCAACCCGTTGATATTCCCGCAGGCATAGAATTGGCGGGGAATGGTGCAACACTCAAATTAAAGGATGATGCGGATCTCTCACAATACCATGGATATTATACGGGTAACTATTATGTCGGATCAGATACGTGGATTCACCATGTAGTTTTCGATGGGAACATGGCGAATCAAAATGTCCCGGATTATTGTGGTGCCGGCAGGAATTACAGGTGGGATACCGATTATTATTTCCCACGATGTCCGAACGTGGGGATTGTCATGCCATACGCCGATAATGTACTCTTTGAGTATAACGAGGTCAAAAACTATGGCGGATACAGTCTTGAAGTTTATTACGGTGATGATGTGATTATCCAACACAATATCGTCCATGACGGGTGGCAGTATGGTATTATCCTTGCCGGGAAATCTTCAGATTATGTTGATAACGCATTGATTGAACACAATTTCATTTATGATATGGGGCAGTGCGGCGTTAAAACGGTATACGCAACCAACAGTATAATCAACGGAAATACCATACACGTGCCCGGGTTGTATGATTTATTCACCCTCGATCACACGCCGTATGGTTCACCGGCTCCAACAGGTGTTCGTCTTTATTCTGCGGACGGTCCTAACGACCACATAACAATTTCAAATAACTACATTTCCGGGAATGGTGGGGACAATGATGAAATTGCAATCCAATCTGATAACACCGACAACTCGTATATTACCATTACCAATAATACCGTTTATGATGTTGATTTGGGGATGAATTTAACATTAGGTACAACCGCGTATGTAGTTGGAAATGGTGTTTATAATGCAAACACCTGTTATTATGAGGGGATGGTAGACCCGCACACGTTTTCAGATAATGCGTGCGAAGAAAGCACACCAACTCCAACACCATCATCGACGCCGGCAATGATTCCAACAACCGTTCCGACAACTTTGCCAACACCCACCGAAAAAGGGGAATTGTATTAAAATTAATCAGGTAGCACCATTATACACTGGAGACAATACTGCAGCAGGATTACCTGCGACTATACACTTTGCCTTTTGTGTGCCGGACCGTCCCGGCCTGGAGATCCTTTGAGACCTGGCTGCGCAGCTATGGGTCATTTCTGCTGAAGACCTGTTGACGATCCGGTTTTCCTGCTTTTACGGATATGGACACATTCCCCCTCCTTCCACGTATCGCATTCAGACATAAGGCAGCGAATCAGGGCCGTGTTGAGATTAACCGGATCCTTTCTCGTTTCAAAGAGAGAATTTTTCTTGGTACACCAGTACGTTTCCATAATGCCGTTGTTTGAGCGCATCCTTCAAGAGTGTCCTGGTAAGGATGGAGTGAAACTGTTTTTTAGAAATAGGTTAGAGGGGGAGGTTTTCCCCTCACCATTTCTATTTTTACAGTCCGTCACAATCGCCGACGAACGGTATATCACCAGGTATGCCATACCCAAACACCAGATCTACTATTAGACAAATGCGTCGGGATAAAAAACAGGATGGTGTCCATCACAGGCAGTGATTTTTATGTCTCGGAAGTGAACCGGATAGATTCACCTGCGTTTCTCCCGAGCTTACAGATTATTAAAAAAAAAGAGCCGTTTCCTAAATCTGGATGACCGAAGTATCCCGCTTCTTCTGTATGGCCTTCTGGAAGTCCTGGACCACATGTGCCATAATCCCGGTCTCTGCGGCAAGCTTCGCCGGATCAGACTCCAAGAGAAGGGTGGCATTGATGATGCCTGCACGGGACAGATTTTCCATCACCGTCCTGTCGATGCCTTTGATGGCCAGCAGTTCCTTTTTCCCCCGTTCGATCTGGGTTTTTGTGAATTTTTTCGGCACCGGTTTCTTCAGGTAGGTGCAGACCAGTTCTACGTGTCGCTGGACGGTGCCCGGAGACATACCGGTGAGTTTGCTCAAAGCTTCGGGCGAATGAGTACAGAATGCTTCCGGGCTCGTAATGCCTGCACCTATGTATTTTTTCAGGCTGACGGCAGGAATTCCGATCTCTTTGAGCACCTGTCCGTAGTAGACGGTTTTTGCCTCATCGAGGACCCGGGCCGCTTCCTCCTCACCGATGCCGGCTGCCTTCAGCATCGCTACATCAGCATGGACGAGGCCGGAAAGTTCGGTGATCCCGGCAGTTTTGAGAGCGGTTAATATCTTTGCATAGCTGCGCCCTTTGCGGGGGATCAGGTGGTCCCGCATGAATTTCCGGCATTCCGACCTCCTGCGGAGTTTTTCCAGTACGGATTTGGCATCGCTGATGAGTTTTTGTGAGGCTTCCGGGGACAGATCAAGGCGCTTTGCAAGAGATTCCGGGGTACTGCGTGCCAGTTCCGCGACCGTGTAGATGTGCTGTGCGAGGAGTTTCTTAGCCACCGCGTCGTTCATGGATGGGATCTCAGATAAGGATTCTGCATTTGAGGTTATGTGGTGCCAGAGCGGGCAGCCGATATCCCAGGGGCGGGCCCC
>CAYGXY010000209.1:0-2890 GCA_964354045.1 uncultured Dehalococcoidales bacterium | reverse complement strand
CCGTGTCTATTTCCGTTCGCGTCAATCCATCTACCTGTGGTAGCAGATGCTGACAGGACGCTGGAGTATATAAGCCGCACAGTTCACGAGGACCTATTGAAAAACATAATCGAATACGGGCGTCAGCGCAATGGAACGATTAACGATGTCCTTATGGCAGCATTCTTTCACGCAATAGCCGCAACGTCTGATTGGGACCGTAAATCACAGCTGAGACTACGCATTACGATTGACCTGAGACGTTTCAAGCCGGATGGCAATGGAGGCGGTGTATGCAATCTGAGCGGTATGGAGATAGTCAATCTGGGCACCGATTTAAATGACAACGTTGACTATACGTTGAAGCGTATCTCATCATTCATGCGGCAGAGGAAGGCACGATGGCTTGGAATTAATGATTACATAGGGCTTGCTCCATTATCCACCTTATTCCCGCATCGTGTAATGAAAAACATTTTAGTCCGTATCATACAGTCCGGAATGGAAATTGGAAATGATGCATTGGCCATCGCAAATAGTGGAATTATAGAGCAGAAAGACGTTACCTTCGACATAGCGCCGATTAAGGCCAGAATACTACCGACCGTAGACTATCCGCCGCATATTGTTTTTACCTTTAGCACTTACAATGGGTCACTCAACATTTCAGCCGGCTCGTGGCCATGCTCTAAAAAACAGATAGAGCGCTGTTTCGATGAGATAATCGTCGTGCTCAATGGACTGTCTGGAGAAAAAGCCAAATGCACAGAATATGTTGCGTGAGCCTGGTACGGGCGACAGTTTCCAGCGAAAACGGGACAATCCAAGACTTTGGAACACTGAATCGGTCTTTCCCCTAAAAATAGCAATACACCGATCATGATACTTTCGACTCGTTCGAACCTCCGTCACTCGGATTTTTATGTATACTCTCCAAAAGCTGCTTTGGTCGCCCCCAATCTCGTAGCTAAGTCCGCAAAACATTCAAATTTCTAGGGTATACCTCAAAACGCTGACTAGCGGCTAGGTTCTATCAGAGTATATTTATTTAATTTAAATTAAATAAATTTAATAATATCATTGAAAACACTTGACAAGATAATAGTAGATGTAATAAGATGATATCCCTTAAAGTTAGGTGCTTTATGACAAAATAGCACTGATAAATAATAGAATCAAAGATAAATGGGATTAGGAGGCAAACATGAACAAGAATAAATACCTTTCATTGTTTTTAGTGGCACCCTTTGTCATAGCACAGTTGATACTCGCTCCCGTTGCTGCAGGAGCGCTGATGTTAAGAGGGATCTTCTCAGATAACCCCAGGAAAACGGCTGAGTCCAAGTATGCAATAACAACCAAATTAGCGCTGATAAGCAATAAATCCTAAGCGATTTGCAGAAGGAGAAAGGCATGAAAGCGAAGAATATCTTTGCATTGTCTTTTATGGCGCCCTTTGTTATAACACAGTTAGTAATAGCTCCCGTTGCCGCAGGACTTCTGATGTTAAGGGGGATCCTTCTGGATAATCCTACAAGAAAGACCGCGCTGAAACGGGCTCAGGAGTCGGCGAGAGAATCAGAAGAGAAGCTGCGGCTCATATTCGCCTCGATTCCGGATAATGTGAGCGTTTCCGATATGAACGGCAAGATTATTGAGGCGAATAATGCCGGAGTCAGACAGTTTGCAGGGACTTCTATTGATCAATTCATTGGACGCAACGGCTTCGATTTTATCGCCGATAGCAGTAGAGAGAAGGCTCTTGCAGAGTTTCCGAAGGTATTTAGTAAAGAGGTCGGGGGCCCCGATGAATACAGGATTCGCAGAATTGACGGCAGTGAATTTGACGGGGAAGTAATAGCCGCTTTGATGAGGGACAAAGAAGGCAAGCCGCAGAACATCATTACGGTCATCAGGGATATCACAGAGCGCAAGTGGGCGGAGCAGGCGCTGAGGGAAAGCGAGGAGATGTCACGGTCCATGCTGGAAAATGCTGCCATGGGGGTTTACCTGCTGCAGGACAAGAAGTTCCTGTATGTGAACCCGACGTTTGAAAAGATAATAGGCTATCGCAGCGAAGAGCTTGTGGGGCGGGATGCAATCAATTATGTACATCCCGATGACAGAAGCATGGTCAGGATAAAAGCGGCAGAGAACCTTAAAGGGATATCCAATTTGCCGTATGAATTCAGGGTTTTAAGGAAGGATGGCCGGCAGATATGGGTCATGGAGCGTGTTGCGTCCATCCAGTATAAAGGGCGGCGGGCGGTCATAGCCAGCTTCATGGAGACCACCGAGCACAAGAAGGCACAGGTGGAGCTGGAGCGTGCTTATGTAGAATTGAAGACGGCACATGAGCGCATGGTGCAAACGGAGAAACTCAGGGCTATGGGGGAGATGGCCAGCGGCATAGCGCATGATTTCAACAATATGCTCGCGGTGATACTGGGGCGCACGGAGCTGGTCATGGATGATGTCAGGGATGACAAAGTTAAGAAGGGCATCCGGATAATCGAGCAGGCTGCCCTGGACGCGGCCAAAACGGTGAAGCGCCTGCAGGGCTTCGCGCGCATACGCGTGGAGCATCCCTTCGAATCGCTGGATGTAAATCAAGTTGTGGAAGGTGTTCTCAACATGGTGGAGTCCCGCAGGGTTGAGCTGGAACAGACGAAGGGGATAGCGATCAAGGTAGAGCAGGAACTGGGCAATGTGGGGCAGGTATCCGGCGATGCCGCCGAATTACGGGAGGCCCTGCTGAACATACTCTTCAATGCTATGGATGCCATGCCCACGGGCGGGAAGCTGACGGTGAAAAGCTGGCAGGATGAGGACTGGGTGCAGATATCGATAAAGGATACAGGGATGGGGATACCGGAGAACATGAAGAACAGGATTTTCGAGCCGTTCTTCA
>CAYGXY010000208.1:0-2786 GCA_964354045.1 uncultured Dehalococcoidales bacterium | reverse complement strand
CGGCTACGACTGCGGATGGTGATATCATGGGGGTTCGCCACAGGCGATTTGTTGTTGAGGGTGTGCAATTCCATCCAGAATCGGTGCTGACACCTGCGGGATACGATATGATAGGGCTCTTTCTAAGTATAGCCAGCCCGGTGTGGAATGAGACATTTTAGATATATGGAGCGATTAGTTTACATAAATGGCGAAATTGTAAGCCGGGATAAGGCTCAGATATCCGTCTTCGATCGTGGTCTGCTGTATGGTTATGGTCTGTTTGAAACAATGCGCTCTTATAATGGCCATGTTTTTTATCTTGACCGTCACATAGCCCGTCTGGTGAATTCAGCGGGTGTCTTGGGCATCAGAGAGGCGTTAGAGCCTCAAAAACTGGAGACTGGAGTATTAAGGACATTAAAGGCTAACGGGCTCGATGATGCGCGTATCAGGTTGACGGTAACAGCAGGGGAGGGAAGTCGTAGCATAGGGATGCCGGTTTCTGGGAAGCTTACGATAATCATTACTGTTGAGGAGCTTGTTCTGCCATCTCCTGAAATATATTCAAAAGGTTTGCGTACTTCTATCGTCAGTATTAGAAGAAACAGCGCATCACCAATGTGCTATTTGAAGGCTCTCGGTTATTTAGAAAACCTGCTGGCTCATGCGGAGGCCATCAATGCTGGAAGCGATGAGGCTATACTGCTGAATGTGGACGGATACATTGCGGAGTGCAGTGCAAGTAACATATTTGTTGTTGAGGTAGGCAAAATCATCACTCCTCCGATAGAGGCCGGTATACTTCCTGGTATTACACGCAGAGTTGTAATCGATTTGGCTCCCAGTCTCGGTATCAAGGCAGCGCAGGAGGCGGTCAGCGTCGAGAGGCTGATGAATGCGGAAGAGGTATTTATAACAAACTCGGTTATCGAGATTATGCCGATCGCTGTAATCGATGGTAGGCCGGTGGGGGCCGGGTCCCGGGGCAAGGTGACTGAACGCCTAACGGAGGAATATAAAAAACTTACTGTCTCCAGTACTCGTTGACCCTGCTTATAAGGCCATGTTATCATAGCTGAATTTATATGAGGTTTTACAAGTGGGTATATTCGATAATGTATTAAAACGGAGCAAGGAAGGATGGTTCAGCAAGGTAACCACCCTTTTCGAGCAAACCAAGATAGCAGATACACTTTGGGATGACCTTGAAGAACTGTTAATCTCAGCGGATGTCGGGATCGCCACTGCCATAAAATTGATCGAGCGTGTCAAGAGCAGAGTGAAGAGCGATAAACTGAGCGACAGCGAGCAAATTTATGCCGCTCTCAAACAGGAAATGGTTGATATCCTCCAAGTGCCGTCGCCGACGAATCAGCGGGGGCTTGTATCATCTGCTCCATTCGTTGTATTAATCGTAGGTGTCAATGGCACTGGAAAAACATTATCAATCGCAAAGCTGGCAAATATATATTTAAAGCAAGGGAAAAAGGTCATCATTGCTGCTGCGGATACCTTCCGAGCCGCAGCTGTGGAGCAGATAAGGATACTGGGGGATCGCATCGGGGCTGATGTGGTCTATCAAAAATCGGGAGCCGACCCCGGGGCTGTAGTCTTCGATGGTCTGGAGGCGGCGCGGGCTCGTAAGGCGGATGTTGTATTAATAGACACTGCGGGGCGGCTTCATACAAAATTTAATCTGATGGAGGAGATGAAAAAGATCAAGCGGGTTATTTCGCGAAGTGATCCTCAGGCTCCTCATGAAGTATTTCTAGTCCTTGATGCTACAACAGGGCAGAACGGGCTGGCTCAGGCTAAATATTTTACAGAAGCAGTAGATGTTACCGGAATCATTCTGACTAAACTCGATGGGACAGCCAAGGGCGGTATCGTGCTGGCAATTTGTGACCAGCTGAAGATACCGATCTTGTATATCGGAACGGGCGAGGGCATAGACGATATCGCCCCGTTCAATGCACAAGCATTCGTCGAGGAGCTTTCTTCTTGATGGATGCAGTGATATGGTTTATTACCGTTGAATTCCTGAGCCTAATTTTCTTACCTGTAACGTTTCTTCTCTTTGGTGTGGCCACTGGGAGATTACAAAAGTGGGTTTGAATTCAAGTGGTGGTGGAATTGTCCTCCATCTTGAGACTAGGGATCCTTACCTGGTTGGGAGCAATATAGTTGTTAAGAAATAAACGCTTCTTGCTTGGGGTGGCAGTCTCTATCGCGCTGCTTTTCCTGTTTCTTTATAGAACGGACTTCGCCGAAATGGGACGGGCGTTAAAAGAGGCTAACTATGTCTTTCTCATACCCGGTGTGCTGATCTATTTCTGCGGCGTTTATTTCCGTGCCCTGCGCTGGCAGTACTTCCTGAAACCGTTAGGCAACTTCTCTTCATTTCGACTCTTCCCTCTGGTGGTCATCGGTTTCTTAGTTAACAATGTATTGCCCGGCCGTCTTGGTCTTATCGCCAGGGCATACATCTTGGGAGAGAAAGAAAACATAAGCAAGATGTCGGTGGGCGGCACTATGGTGGCGGAACAGATTTTTGATGGGGTAATGCTCCTTGTGTTTGCGCTAATCATCTCAATTTTTGCTCCTCTGTCCGGTTTGGTTCAACAGGCAGTTTACATTGCAGTCGGCTTTTTCTTTGCGGCGCTGTTGCTGTGCTTTGTACTAGTCCTATCGCCGAGGTTCGCAAAGAGAGGGATAGCTGTTTTACTGGTGGTGGTATGGTCGAAGAAATGGCACACTGAAATTGAGGGATGGCTGTTACATCTTATTGATGGATTGAGATTCAT
>CAYGXY010000207.1:0-3304 GCA_964354045.1 uncultured Dehalococcoidales bacterium | reverse complement strand
CGCGCCGGGCAGTCAGTCCTTGATTTCCAGGTCGCCGCAGGGGAGAGCTTCCGATCGATATCGGGTAATGCTATTCGTGAAACGGAGCACAAGATAATCGATACCTTGCGCATGGATTACGATACTTTTATCAACAGTGCCTATCTGGTGCAGGGACGCGCCGACGAGTTCAGCAAGAAGGAGCCAGCCAGGCGCAAGCAGGTGCTTGCCGATATACTGGGGCTCTCGCGCTACGATGAGCTGGAGGCGCGGGCCAGGGAGCATGCCAGGCTGAAAGAGCGCGAGGCCAGGGACCTGGAGATTGCCATCGCGCAGATGGACAAGGAAATTGCTGAAAAGGGGACGTATGAAACTGAACTTCGCAGTGTCAGCGATACTGTTGTTCAATTGGAGAAGGAATGGCAGGGGCTTCAGGATGCCGTTCGAGTTTTACAGGAGCGTAAGCAAAGCCTGGATTTGAAACAGAAACAGCAGGGGGATATCGAGAAGCGCATCAAGCAGGCGCAGGGCGCCATCGTCTCATTTGACGCTCGTGTTCAGGAGCATCGCAAGCGGATAGAAAAGTATGAGTCGCTGGTTGCAGCGTACACTGCTGAATCCTCCAAGGTTCGAGCGCATATCGATGAACTGACCACGAAGGAAGGCGACTTGGAAAAGAAGCGGGCTGAGCTGCTCGATAGCTCGAACAGGCTTCATTACTTGGCGACTACGAACGATGAACTGAAGGTGGAGATGGCTGAACTTCGCAAGAAATTCGACATGTTGTCGGCTGATGAGGCCAATTGTCCTCTGTGCGGCATGGAGCTCGGGGCCGAAGGGCGCAGCAGGATAATGGAAAATTATGAGAAGCAAGGGTTGGAGAAAAAGGGGCTTTTCCGTGTGAACGAAGAGGAGAAGAACCGGATCGAGTCGACAGCGAAATCGCTCAAGGCTGAGATCGGCGGACTGGAACGAACGGTGCGCGAGGGTCGCGAGTTGTGGGCCAGACGCGCCGAGGCGCTCGACAAGGATTATAAGGAGGCGCAGAGGTCGTTGCCGGATGAGCATGGTGTTTTAAAGAAGGCGGAGGGCGAGCTGCAGCAGTGGTTGGAGACACTCGAAGCCGAGGTTAAGAATCGTGAAGCTCAAAAATCTGAGCTGGTCGGCATGCCTGAAGTGGAGGCCAAGCTCGCTGTGGCCAAGAAGGAAGTTAACGATATCACTCGAAAGCTGGAGCAGGGGCGGCAGCTCATGGGCTCGGTCAAGGAAAGGCTGGAGCGCTGTGCCAGCCTTGAGCGCAGCAGGGGAGAGAGGTCAGCATTAAAAGAAGCAGTTACGAAAGAGCAGAAGATATTCGAGGAACTGGCATTGGCCTTCGGTAAGAAAGGCATACAGGCCATGCTTATCGAAAACGCGTTGCCCGAGCTGGAGGAGGAAGCCAATAGCCTTCTATCGCGCATGACCGATAACCGCATGAGTGTGAGGATAGAATCGCAACGGGCGTTGAAGAGCAAGGAGGGCGAGGCGGAGACGCTCGATATCAATATAGGGGACGAGCTGGGCACGCGTCGCTACGAGATGTACAGCGGCGGAGAGGCCTTCCGTATAGACTTCGCCCTGCGCATTGCCCTGTCGAAGCTGCTGGCGCGGCGCGCGGGGGCACCACTGCCCACGCTGATTATCGATGAAGGCTTCGGCTCGCAGGATGATAATGGCCGTGAGCGGTTGGTCGAGGCAATTAATTCCATTCAGGACGATTTCGAGAAAATACTGGTTATTACCCACATTGATGAGATGAAGGAATCTTTCCCTGTACGTATAGAGGTCACCAAAGATTCAAACGGTTCGAAAGTACAGGTCATTTAAGAGGTTGACAGACGGCGGCGCTTGGGTTTTAATTAAGTATAATAAATATCAAAAAAGTATATTACTTAATAGAATTCACATTATCACTAACAGGTAAGACAGAGATGAACGCAGAAGCGAAGATAAAAAAGACAATACCGATGACGGTAGCGTTTATCGTAGTTAAAGGGCCATTCTCCTTGATTAACACTGCCTTCGGAAATCTGTTTACCTTTATTGCTGAGAATGGATTCATACCAGCAGGTCCTCCGTCGAGGATTTACTTCAATGTTCCTGGCCAGGTGCCGGAGCAGGAGCTGAAGTGGGAACTGCGGGCGCCGATAGCAGGCGTTTGCGACTCATCGGGCCCGGACGAAAGGGGTCTGGGTTTTCGCTGCCTCGAAGAAATCACCGTAGCCTCTACTATCCACAGGGGGCCTTTCTGCAACATCGGCGATACTTACAATAAGCTTACATCATGGATCACGAGCAATGGCTATCAGATAGCCGGACCGTGCGAAGAGGTCTATCTTACCGAGCCGGGCAATACGCCGCTCGCAGAGCTTATGACAGAGGTCAGGTTCCCAGTAAGCAAGAAATAGGCATATATCTTAGAATTGCATGCCATCGACTCCCAGGCGATGACCTTTTTATTTTCAGGAGATGTTGAAAATCTTGGTCAACCCCCTACTATCCCCCTTGAAAGGGGGAAACAACACCCAAACCCCCTGATAGTCCCCCATACTTTGGGGGACTTTAATTTTGGGGGACACCCCCAAACCCTCGGCAGGAGATGAGTCTCCTGCACCTCTTTTCTAAGCTACCCTCTCCCTCGTCAATGGGAGAGGGCTAGGGTGAGGGCCGCTTCCCCCTCTTTATCAAAGAGGGGGCTAGGGGGAGTTCGTGGATGTCATCGACCCTTTATCTTTTCCAAAGCATATTCGGCGGTTTTGCAGACCCACGCGTCCTCGTGTTTCAAACATTCGGTCAGGGCCGGGATGGCGTCGCAAGCGGCTGTGCCGATAGCGCCCAGCGCCCTGGCGGCGCCGCCGCGCACGTAGAGATCCCCGTCGGAAAGCGCCTGGATAAGGGCTGGCACCGACTCAGGGTCGGCAGCCTGTTCCAGGTAGACCACAGCCCAGTAGCGTGCTTCAGGGTCTTGGTGACCAAGCTGCCTGATGTATATTTGTAGTTCTTCCTTGCTCAAGTTCTATCCTCGATTCCTGCTCTATTATACTTTGACCTGGCGGCGTTTTTCGATAGTACCTTTGCTAAATACTGGCCTGTATATGACTTTTTCACTTTGATTATCTCCTCCGGCGTGCCAGTGGCGATGACGTAGCCGCCCTTGTCGCCGGCGCCGGGGCCCAGGTCGATGATGTAATCTGCATTCTTAATCATATCAAGGTGGTGCTCGATAAGTACCACCGTATTGCCGGCGTCGGCGAGCCGGTGCAGCACCTGCAGCAGCGCCGCCGCA
>CAYGXY010000206.1:0-4960 GCA_964354045.1 uncultured Dehalococcoidales bacterium | reverse complement strand
CTGAAAGTTATTTTGCCAGCCTTTTGCCGAGCTCATAGGCATCCGCCATCGCCGTGGGATGCTTCTTTATCTCGCCTTTTTGATCCACACCCCGGATAAACAGCTCCTCCGCGTATTCCATCCCCATGGCGTCGAACCAATACTTCACTGTCAATTTTGAGCCGTCGAATAAATTGCCGCCCTTCGTAGCACCCACCGCGATGAAGGCGCCCTTCCTCCCCTGCATTGGAGGTTCCTGCTTCAATACATACTTCCTGGCCCAGAGCGCCTGACACCGGTCGACGAGGGCCTTGAGCTGGCTGGGCAATCCGTAGAAAAATATCGGCGAGCCGATTATCACAGCGTCCGCTTCCTCTAGGCTTTGATATATATCGTCCATGTCATCGCGAATAACACACCTGCCATCCCTCATACAGCCGCAAATTTCGCGGCAAGGGGCGATATCGAGCTCATCGACAACAACCTTCTCGGCAAAGGCCCCCTGGCTGCGCGCGCCCTTCAGCGCCTCGTCCATCAGCAGGTCCGTATTGCCCCCGATCCTCGGGCTGCCCATGATACCTAGGACTTTCATTCAAGCTCCATCTGACTCTACGATATAGCCGATATAAAATTCATAAACGCTGTATATATTTATGCGCCTGCAGCGCCGCCTTGGCCCCCTCGCCGGCGGAGATGACTATCTGCTTCTCCGGTACGTTGGTCACATCGCCGGCGGCGAAAAGCCCGGGCACATCGGTCTCATTGCGGCAGTTCACGACTATCTCACCCTGTTCGTCGAGAGCGACTAATCCTTTGACCAGGTCCGAGTTGGGCAACAACCCGATCTCCACAAAGATGCCGCTGACATCAAGCCGCTTCTGCTTGCGAGTCTTCAAATCCCTGATCTCGATGCCGTCGGCCAGCGTTTCGCCTGAGATGGACAGCACCTCGTGCTCCAAGAAGGTCGTCACGTTGGACGCGCCCTGCACTTTCTCGACCAGTATCTTATCGCCGGTGAATGGCGTGACCGAGACGACATAAACATGTTCCGCGATTCGCGACATATCGTCCGCCGCCTCAAGCGCCGAGTTCCCGCCACCAATAACTGCGACTTTCTGTCCCGCGAAGACCGGGCCATCGCAGATGGCGCAATAGGTTACGCCCTTGCCCTTGAGACGCTCCTCACCGGGAATGTTGAGCGAGCGCGGCCGCTTTCCTGTAGCGATTATGGCCGCCTTGGCCTGATACCTCTCATTGTTATCCGCTACCGCCTCAAACCCGCCGTCGATGTGTCTGAGCGACACGGCTTGCGAGCCTATCCTCTGTTCCAGCGGGAACTGCTTCACCTGCTCCTCGAACTTGGACATCAGCTCAAACCCCTCTATGTACTGATAGCCCATGTAGTTCTCAACGCGACCCGTCCACATAGCTTGGCCGCCCAGGTCCTTGCTGATGAGCACGGCATCCAACCTTTTTCTCGCCGCATACACGGCCGCGGTCATGCCCGCAGGCCCTCCGCCGATAATCATCAACTCATGCATAGCTCTGTCGATCCTCTTATTTAATGTCCAGCTTCGTTTTCAGCGCCGGCTCATTGAAGCCCACGACTATCTCGCCATCGATGATAATTACAGGTACCGCTGTCTGTGAGGATTTTTTGACCATTTCATCGCGTGCTGCGCGGTCTTGAGCCACATTAAAATCCTGATATGTAACTTTGTTGGCATCAAGAAACTGCTTCGCCTTCTTGCACCACGGGCAGGTTGGAGTTGAATATACCTTTACCTCTTTAGCCGCCATACTACCTCCTTATAAACAACAGCACTTTAATATCGTGAGGATTTATGGAAGTAAGTTTATAATGTGTCGACTACTCTGTATGCGACTTTTGTCTCACCAAGATTATCAGAAGAGAACCCACTCAATCAATGAAGTACCCTACATAGTTACTTCAGATGTAATATGCTAGGTAGCCGCAATAATAACCGCTATCTGAATCATTGTCAACACTTTTAGAGTTCAATTCTTATGCGGCCAATGGTCGCTGGCAGAAATGTAGGGCGGGTTTAACGAAAGTGTAACCCGCCATTTAATGTATATTCGGTGGGTTGGAAACCCACCCTACTCATGATTCGCAGACGTATCCGGCGTCGACGTCACTCTGTAGTGCCCCGGGCGCTCCTTCTTGAAGAAACGCTTGTTGTGATAAATTGTGGAGTATATCAGCCCTCTGATGTGCTCACGATCCTTGGAGATGCCAGCCTCCAGCAGTATCTGCGTGGCGTTGGCGGCGACGAGCACGCCATCGTTCAACATCGCGATCTCAAACAGGGCGTTGCGCACAGACTTCTTCCTTAAGCTTTCGGGATCGATCGCCTTCCCGTAGCCCCTGATCCCTCGAATCCGCTTATCGTAATCCAGCGAACGCTCAAGTGCCTTCCTGTAATCGGTCCACCGCGCTAGTTCCTCCTCAGCCCTCTTCTGATGCTCGATAGCGTTCTTCAACCGCGCGACGGTCTCCTCCTCCCAGGTGCGCCCCCCCAGCATGCGGCGCTGCTCCCGCTCCTGCTTGAAGCTGGCAAGCGTCTCCTCCTCCCACTTAATCTGTTGCTCCCCCAGCTCCTTCAACCGGGCCAGCGTCTCCTCCTCAGCCTTAAGCTGCTGCTCCCTAAGTTGTTGTAATCTTTCAGCTTTCTCTTTATCTTTTGCATCCGACATTAGTCAACTCCCTGCTGTCCCCCGATTCTTCTTGTCATTGTGTAAGGGCAATTCATGAATTGCCCCTCCGGGATACTCATCATCAAGAGCGAACACATAGGTTCGCCCCTACAGGACTGTAGGGCGGGCTGTGCCCGCCAATAATCGGTGGGCGAAGCCCACCCTACATCTCTTTCCCCATCTCTCCCATACGTTGGTCACCGGGTAGGGGCAGGCCCCTGTGCCTGCCTTTCATCGGGCAACCACGGGGGATTGCCCCTACGCTGAATCACCTCGTTTAAGGTTCTTCACGGAATTGCTATTGTTTTGCTACCTTTTCTACTGTTTTTTGAAATACACTTTATGGTAGATTATTATTGTTATAGATACGCTAGCAATCTAGCATATACTTTAACATTTTAACACGGCGAAAGGCAAATGCAACTGTTTTACCAGTGTTGCAAAGTTAATCGGAAGACAGATTTCGACAGCCCTCGACCCGCACACCGTCGAGGGGATATCGTTAGTGAGGAGCCAACTATATGGCAGATGAAGCAAGAACAACCATCGGCGGCATCCCCATCAAGTCCGTTTACACTCCTGAGGACGTCAAGGACATCAACTACAAAAAAGAGATCGGCGATCCTGGCGTATACCCATTCACTAGAGGCATCTATAGCGGGGCGAAAGGGGTCGTCTTTGGTCAGAGGCCGGTGCTCGGCTTCGGCCTCCCGGAGGAGACCAACGAGCGTATTAAGTACCTTCTTAAATATGGCATGGCCTCTCCCAGCGGCATGCCCAGCTACAACCTGACCATGGACATGTGCAGCGCCTACGGCTACGACTCCGACGATCCGCGGATGGCTGAGTTCGTCGGCGTCAATGGACCGCCATGCAACTCCATCCGTGACAGCGAAGCGATTCTCGAAGGAATACCGATCGAAGGCGTTTACCACGGCGCGCTCTCCTTGGCACCAAACTGGCGCGTGGCCCACTATGTAGCAATCGCCGACAACCGCAATATACCGCGGAGCAATATACTGGGCGCCACACTTAACGACTCGCTGCACGGCTTCATTGGCGAGGGGCTGCACCTGTTCCCGCCAAAGGCTTGCCTGCGACTTATCGTCGACACGCTCAAGTTCGTCACGGCGGAGATGCCCTACTTCCGCGCCTGCGACGTCCAGGCGTACTCCAGCCGCGAGGCGGGATGCACCGCCGCCCAGGAGGCCGCCTTCGCCATAGCCGATATGATACAGGTAGTACAGGGCTGCATAGATAAGGGGCTAGACGTCGACGCTGTGTCGACGCACCTGACATTTTTCTTCGCCTGCTACAGCGATTTCTTCGAGGAGGTGGCCAAGTTCCGCGCGGTGCGCAAGGTCTGGGCTCAGGTAATGAGAGAGCGCTTCCACGCCAAGAGCGACAAGAGCCTGCGCATGCGCATCCAGGTGAAGACATCGGCCACCACGCTGCCGGCCCAGTACCCGCAGCTCAACATATTCCGCTCCGGACTGCAGGCGTTGTCGGCCATATTCGGCGGGGCCAGCGGTTTAAATATCACCTGCATGGACGAGGCCTTCAGCGCTCCGACGGAGGAATCGGCGCGCATCGCGCTGCTCACGGGGAAGGTCATCGAGCACGAGACAGGAATAATAAATGTCGCCGACCCGCTGGCAGGCTCGTACTATGTCGAGCGCCTCACCAGGGACATGGAGGACGCCATCTGGGGCTACCTAAAGAAGATCGATGACATGGGCGGCTACATCGCGGCCATCGAGCGCGGCTACCTGCAGCGCGAGATCGCAAGCGTTAATATCAAGGAATCCCACGACCTGGACAGCGGCAAGAAGATCGTGATCGGCGTGAACAAGTTCCAGCCCGAGGATAGCGAGACCGACCCGATAGAGATCTTCGATCAGGACCCGATGCCGACGGTCAAGGAGATGACGAAACGGCTGAAGAAGCTGCGCAAGGAACGGGACAACGGCCGTGTGAAGGATACACTGGCACAGTTCAGAGCAGCCGCCGCCGGTGACGGCTATCTGATGCCTATCATGGTCGATGCGGCCAAGGCATTGTGCACCACCTCCGAGATATTCGGCATATTGAAGCAAGTGCTGGGCGAGGATCACAGCTGCCTGATCCCGCCGGACTGGGCCAAAGGTGCTTAACGAAGGGAGCAGATGAAGTGAGAAAGGATAGAAAGGTTAGAATCCTGCTGGCGAAGGCCGGGCCCGACACCCATGTCAGAGGTATCTCCATCCTGATGTCGCGGCTGCGC
>CAYGXY010000205.1:0-5884 GCA_964354045.1 uncultured Dehalococcoidales bacterium | reverse complement strand
CTCGGTGCGGGAGGACACAGCGCTGCCATTCTGGAAAGAGGCGGCCGAGTCTTAGGCATAGATATCGACCCCCAAGCTATTGACGTGGCTCGCAATAAACTGACCAGCTACGGCAATAGAATCAATTTAATCAACAATAGTTTCGAAAACCTGGAAATAATCTGCTCCAAAACGAATTTCAGCCCGGTAAACGGCGTACTTTTCGATCTGGGGATGTCCTCACTTCAAATATCCGACCCTGAAAGAGGATTCAGTTTCCAGAGTGAAGGTCCCTTGAAGATGTGTTTTAATCCGTCAGAGGAATTAACTGCAGAAATCATAGTTAATGATTTTCCCGAAGATGAAATCGCCAGAATTATTAAGCACTATGGTGAGGAGTCAAAGAGCAAAGCAATAGCCAAGGCTATCGTTTTCAATCGGCCGATCAGCACTACAACCCAGCTGTCCGCAATAGTATCGAAGGTAGTTGGATATCATGGCAGGATACATCCCGCCACAAAAACTTTCCAAGCTATTCGCATCGCGGTAAACCGAGAGCTGGAACGCATCAAATCTGCGCTAAAGCAAGTAGTGAATATCCTTATTGTAGGGGGACGTCTGGTAGTTATCAGCTTCCACTCTCTGGAGGACCGTCTAGTCAAAGATTTTACGAGAACGGAATCACAGGAGTGTATCTGTCCCCCGAGAACGCCTGCATGTATATGCAATCATCACGCCAGGTTTAAATTAATCACAAAAAAAGTGATTGTGGCCTCAAGCGCTGAGGTTGAAATGAATCCCTTGAGCCGAAGCGCAAAGATGAGGGTGGCCGAGCGGATTTAGCGTCTCCAAGGAGGCGTTTAGGTTTTTTAGATATATAAAAATTGAAACTAGGGGGGTGACACGATGACATGAGAGCGATTTGGGAACGGGGCAGCAAAATTTATAAAAAAGGAGGATATCAATGGCAAAGAAAAAACAAATAATATCATGTATCGATGTGGGGACCACCAAAATCGCCAGTATCATGGCCACCCCTGGGCAAAACGGACTCCAAGTACTGGGGGTTGGGGTTACCCACTCCAAAGGCATGCATAAGGGCCTTGTAGTAAATCTCACTGAGGCAAAAGAGTCGATTAGAAATTCGGTGAAGCGTGCGGAGCAAGCCAGCGGATATAAAATGGAATCGGCCTATGTCGGTGTTACCGGCAGACATATAAACTCCCTTAATAAAAAGGGCGTGATATCGATCTCACGGAATGACCGATTGGTTCGAACCGATGACTTGAAGCGCGTGCTGCAATCCGCTCGTACCTTCACCATCCCGAGTGACCATAAGCTGCTCCATGTAATTCCCCGTGGTTATGCCGTTGACGGTCAAGCCGGCGTCAAAAATCCCGTTGGGATGCACGGTTCCAGGCTTGACGTCGAAACTCATGTCATCACTGCCGCAGTAGCATCTGTCCAGAACCTGGTCAAATGCGTAAGAGGCGCAAACGTCGACATCGATGATCTTGTCCTCGAGCCGCTGGCCAGCTCTGAGGCAGTCCTCCGAGAAGATGAAAGAGATGCAGGAGTGATACTTGCCGATATAGGCGGCGGCACTACCGACATCGCTATTTTCAAGGATGGAAGCATCTGGCACACCGCAATCATACCAGTTGCAGGCTACCAGATCACCCGTGATATAGCCATTGGTTTAGGAATGCCGTTTGAAACAGCCGAGCAGATAAAACGCAAGTATGGAAGCGTAATGGCGGTCTCGGACAGTGCAGATGCCAGTACAGTAAATCTGAACACCAATGGATTTGGGGTCTCATACCAGGACCTCACCGATATCATAAAGGCCAGGGTAGAGGAAATTATCAAACTCATTGCCTTAGAGCTACCTACAAACTTCTACAAAGAGGTCCCAGCCGGATTAGTTCTTACAGGCGGCTGCGCCAATCTCAGGGGCATTGCAGCTCTAGGAAATGAGATGCTTGGATTGCCAGTTCGTATCGGCGTCCCGTCAGGCGTTTACGGCCTCGCCGATATCCTCCCCGACCCCACTTTTGCTACCGCTGTCGGTCTGCTACTCTGGGGTTCAAATCAAGAAGAGGGCTCACAGGGCTGGAAAACGCAGGGCTTAAACGAATCTTTGAAGCGTTTCGTAGTCCGGATGCGCAATTTGGTCGCCAAGTAATATTAAGGAAAGGTAGTGAAAGGAGAAAGAAATGGCAAAACCAGGATTTGTCCCCAACCCAGCAAAAATTAAGGTCTTAGGACTAGGCGGAGGCGGATGCAACGCCGTTTCCCGAATGGTTCAAGCAGATATTCAAGGTGTTGACTTCATAGGTGTAAACACTGACGCCCAAGCGTTGCTGCGTATGGAAGCCCCCACCAGGATCCAAGTCGGTGAGAAACTCACTCGTGGTCTAGGGGTGGGAGGCGACCACAACATGGGCATGAAAGCAGCAGAGCAAAGCCGCGATGAGCTGCGAGCTGCTGTGGGCGATGCCGACATGGTTTTCCTTGCAGCAGGAATGGGTGGCGGTAGCGGTACAGGAATAGCACCGATAGTAGCCGAGCTGGCCAAAGAGGCCGGGGCACTGACAATCGCAGTTTGCACCAAGCCCTTCACATTTGAGGGCGTACACAGAGCGGAAGTAGCTGAGGACGGTATCTCCCGACTGTTGGATAAAGTAGACACACTGATCACGATACCGAACGATCGCTTGCTAACCCTGTGCGATCAGCGCACCGGCGTGGACATGGCCTTCAAGATGGCTGATGATGTTCTGATGCATGCAGTGCAGGCCATCGCCGAAGTTATCACTGTACCTGGAATGATCAACCTAGACTTTGCCGACGTCAAGGCAGTGATGAAAGAGGCCGGGCAGGCATGGATGTCTATCGGTCATGGCAGCGGTCAGCACCGTGCCGTAGACGCTGCTAATGATGCTCTGGCGAGCCCGTTACTCGACGTATCTGTCGATGGAGCCAAAGGTGTACTGTTCAACGTCACCGGCGGCGATACCCTCACCCTGTTCGAGGTAAATGAGGCTGCTGAGGTCATACGCAATGCCGTGGACCCGGAGGCAAACATCATATTCGGTGTAACATTCGATTCATCAATGGAAAATGAATTGAAGATCACGATGATAGCCACCGGTTTCAATTCCATGTACAAAGGCAAGAAGTTAGTAGGCAAGGATCAGGAGTTACAGCGGTTGATGCAGGGAGAGGATGCCGAATCAGCTCTGGACATACCGACCTTCTTGCGCAGCCCAATGGCCAAGCGCCAGATGATGGAGAATACCCCAGCACCCGAGCCAAAGAAGAGTGTTTTCCGTCTGCGCAAATAGTTCCCGTTTATAATCCCGACTAGATCGAGATTATTGTAAGGCCGTAGGTCGAGTACCGATCTACGGCCTTCCTGTTTTCTTAACATTCAAATATAGAACACGGGAATCTTATTCATAATCTACACAGTACGACCGACATCCCCTAGTTGATCAAAGTTTAAGCAAATACCATCAACCCACTACAGCTAGATATAAAGTATTGACAAAACACTATATATTGTGGTATCTTTTCCGCACCCCTCAATATGATGTGTCACATAAGATGAAATGCCCTTATTGCAGTTATAACGATTCAAAGGTCGTGGACTCACGTAATGTCAACGATACCATAAGGCGGCGCCGTGAGTGTCTGAAATGTGATGCCCGCTTTACCACATACGAAAGACTGCAAACAACGTCTCTTATGATAGTAAAAAAGGACGGACGGCACGAGGAGTTCAGCAGGAATAAGATGGCTAATGGTATCAGGATGGCCTGTGCCAAGCGCCCGGTTTCTCAGGAAACGATAGAGCAGATGGTCGATGAAATCGAACTTCAGTTGCGGAAATCAGGAAGCGTTGAGGTCCCGGCCTCGAGAATTGGAGATATCGTTATGGAGCGCCTTCGCCAACTGGATGGAATCGCCTATATACGATTCGCCAGCGTTTATCGTAACTTCACCGACATAGATGACGTCCGCGCCGAAGCCGATGCCTACGCCAAACAAGTGCCGCTGCAAAATTCCACTACCCAGCTACCTTTGTTTGCCGACAGAGAGATCGGCTTAATAAATAGTAATACTTCGATTTCTACTAAATTAGTACGAAAATCTCAGGAGAAAAATAATGGCAGCAAACTCGGCCAGAAAAAACAGCACGCTCCCGTTTCAAAGCAGGATAGCCAATGAGGTATTTCGCTACTGCGAATCTGAAGGTATATCGGACCGTAATCTGATGGATCAATTTACGAAGCTTGTAATGCAGCGCCTGGAACAGGAATATCAGAGATTTCCAGGAATGGAAGTCGACATCCCTGAATGGCGGCTCAGTCCCGGTGACATTCGAAATACACTGAAGACAGTCATCGCGGAAAAGAAGGAGGCCCCAAATCCTATTAAGCCTCGAACTGCCGAAACTAAAACTAAGTCTGAAGCTCAACGCGAGCCCGAAGAGAAACATCTTGAAGAAAAACCGGTTGAAACAGTGAAAAAGGCTCCCAAAATCGCCGCGCAAAAGAAAATAAAAAGGGCAGGCAAAACCAAAATCGCAACCAGTTCAGGGGAGGTAAAGTTCTCGGAAAATGCGATGCGCGTGCTTGAGAAGCGCTACCTGAAAACCGACGAGCAAGGTAAAGCCATCGAGACGCCGTACGACATGTTCAGGCGCGTAGCTCATAACATCGCCTCGGCCGAGATCATATATGGTGCAGAAGAGGATGCCGAGTATTGGGAGGAAGAGTTCTATCGATTGATAGCAACTCTTGAATTTCTGCCCAACTCCCCTACTCTGATGAATGCCGGCCGCGAACTGCAGCAGCTCTCCGCATGCTTCGTCCTCCCAATCAACGATTCCATGGAGGGAATATTCGATGCAATCAAATATACCGCTCTCATTCACAAGAGCGGAGGCGGCACCGGCTTTTCATTCTCAAGGTTAAGACCGGAGGGTGACGCCGTTGGTTCCACGGGAAAGGTAGCCAGTGGCCCTGTCTCTTTTATGAAGGTCTTCGATGCGGCCACAGATGTCATCAAGCAGGGAGGGATGCGCCGCGGCGCCAATATGGCCATCCTCAGCGTAAACCATCCGGATATAGAGAGATTCATCACGGCAAAGGAAAAGGAAGATACCCTTACCAATTTCAACCTCTCGGTCGCAGTGACCGACGAGTTTATGAAAGCAGCGGAGGCCGGCAGCGACTATAATCTTATTAACCCTAAGGACGGATCGGTATACGGACAGCTCAACGCAAAACATGTTTTCAACACGATTGTTGAGATGGCATGGAGGACCGGCGATCCGGGCCTTATTTTCATCGACCTGATAAACAGGGATAACCCCAATAAAGATCTCGGAATTATCGAGAGCACCAATCCCTGCGGAGAACAACCACTGCTCCCCTACGAGTCTTGCAACCTGGGCTCAATCAACCTGGCCCGTATGGTAAACGATGAAAAGAGGAGTGTTGATTATGACAAGTTGGGAGAAACAGTTAAAATCGCCGTAAGATTTTTGGACAATGTTATCGACAAAAACAAGTTTCCTCTGCCTGAGATAGAGGTGATGACTAAAAAGACACGAAAGATCGGATTGGGAATCATGGGATTTGCCGATTTGTTAATAAAGTTAGGTATCCCATACGATTCTGAAGAAGCATTAAAGCTAGCTGAAAACGTAATGCAGTTCATTGACCAGACTGCTACCGATGCATCGGTAGCTCTAGCGGAAGAAAGAGGCGTTTTCCCAACATTCGATGGCAGCGAATACGGGATAAAAGGCGGCCCGAGGGTACGAAATGCGACACGCACGACTATCGCCCCGACAGGTACCTTGAGCATCATAGCCAACTGCTCAAGCGGAATC
>CAYGXY010000204.1:0-2771 GCA_964354045.1 uncultured Dehalococcoidales bacterium | reverse complement strand
GAGGCGGGCAAGGGCAACGAGATGGCCAAGGCGGCCTACCCGCTGCTGACACAGAGCGGCCTCACTTTTATCGGCACTGTGGAAGGCATGGACATCCCTTTGGGCACGGCCAATGTGGTCGTCTGCGACGGCTTCGTGGGCAATATTCTGATCAAGTTCTGCGAGGGCTTGGGCCGGACGGTGACCAAATGGCTGGACAGGGAGCTGAAGGACAGCGTGGACAACAGCGTGCTGAGGAACACCAACGATAAGCTCTACCGCCTGCTGAGCCCGGCTACAGCGATGGGGGGTGGCCCCATGTGGGGGGTGGGTGGGGTGGCCTGCGTGGCGCACGGGGCCAGCGACGCGGCTCAGATCGTCGGCACGATTCGGCAGGCCAAACTGGCGCTGGAGAGCGACTTTGTCGGCAAGCTGAGGAGCGAGCTTGAGCGCATACAGGGGCTCGTCCAGCAGCAGTGATTGGCAATTGATATAATAAGAGGTATCGAATGTCATCCTGATGGAGGAATGCGACCGAAGATTCTCGACGAGATTCTTCACTTTCGTTCAGAATGACACGTTGAAAAGAGGTACAGGATACTTCCTGTCGAGGTTTTAGGGGTGTCCCCTATATTTTTAAAATTCCCCCAAGATTGGGGGTTAGGGGGTTGACCCAGCTCTAGCCAGATGTTTTATTGAATCCGAGGAGGGTGCATGTCTACACTGGACCAGTTGAAGAAAATCATTGCCAAGGTGATACACGGCAGCGAAGGGGATATAGCTATAGGCACAGCTTTAAAAGAGATAAAGGCCGATTCCCTCCACTGGGTTCAGATCATCATCGCCGTTGAGACTACCTTCGATATGGAAGTAGATGTGGACAGCATGAAGAAGTTTGTCACTATCGGGGATTTTGTTAAGTATATAGAGAATGCGGGGAAGTAGTTTGTAAGTCATTCCTCTTAGAACCAACGCCCTAAGTTCTTATTTTCAACTCGCCCTCAGCTTCAATTGACTTCACTATAGTGCTATGCTATCATCCGTGAATATCATGAGGCGGGTCTAATGTCGAGAGAAAAAGCCCTGACTTGTGTTCTAATCGGCGCGGTGGTGGGCACTCTGGCAGGGCTCACCGGTATTGGGGGGGGCGTATTCCTGGTACCCCTGCTCGTCGGCGTTTTATATGTCTCTCAATATGAAGCCCACGGCACGTCGCTCGCTGTAATCTTCCCCATGGCACTGTCCGGAGCCGTTGCGTATGCCGTGATGGGTTATATCGATTGGGATATCTTTCTGGCGTTTGCTGGCGGAGGTACTGCGGGGGCTTTCCTGGGGGCCAGGCTGATGAAGCGTATCCCGGAGAGGCGTCTGCAGTGGCTGTTCGGCCTGTTTGTTATATGCGTGGGGTTTGCCATGATCCTTACAGGTTCATCGGTTTCTACGGCCGTTTCGGTGCATGAGATACACGGACTGGATCATTTGTGGTGCGTTTTAGGTGGTATACTTGCAGGGTTCCTGTCCGGGATCCTGGGTGTAGGCGGCGGCGTGGTGCTCATCCCGATAATGGTGCTGCTGGTGGGGATGGATCAGCATTCGGCCCAGGGGATATCGCTGGCGGCGATATCGGTGATATCGTTTTTCGGCGCTATCACTCATTTTAGACAAAAAACCGTCAGGAATGACATCGCCATGTATATGGCTCCCAGCGCCGTATGCTACGGTCTGCTGGGCAGCTACCTGGCGGACGGGATAGATGCTAATATACTGCGGGATATGGTTGGCGGTATAATAATCATTGCGGGTGTATTGGCCGTATTTCGAAACTGGCGTGCTGGAGGGTTCGCGTCGTGAGCAGCTTAACCGATTTGAATGAAAAAATAGCCAAGTGCGATGCCTGCAGGCTTTGCAAACAGCGTAAACGGGCAGTGCCCGGCGAGGGGCGCGAGGATGCAGAGATTATGTTTATCGGGGAGGCGCCGGGATGGCATGAAGACCAGCAGGGGCGGCCGTTTGTGGGGCCGGCGGGGCAATTCCTGGATGAACTGCTGCAATCTATCGGTTTAAAAAGAAGCGAGGTCTATATAGCCAATGTTGTGAAATGCCGCCCGCCAAGTAATCGCGATCCACTGCCCGATGAGATTGGGGCCTGCCGCAAGTGGCTCGACCGCCAGATAGAGCTGATAAAACCCAAGATGATCGTGACGCTGGGGAGGTATTCCATGGCCAGGTTTTTCCCTGGTGCTACTATAAGCAAGGTTCACGGCACGGCACGGCAAAGCGATGGCGTGACGTATTTCGCCATGTACCATCCCGCCGCGGCGCTGCATCAGGGAAGCTTGCGCGGGGTCATTATGGAGGATATGCTTAAGATACCGTCGTTTTTAACTCAGGCCGAGGCGGCCCCGGAGGAACCGTCGCCGCAAAAGGCAAAGAAAGCGGAAAAGGTAGAGAAGGTGGAGAAGGCAAAGAAAGCGGAGAAGATAGAGAAGGTGGAGAAGGTGGAACAGACTGAGCCTAAGCAGCTTTCGATGTTCTAGGGAACGCGTGATGGGAGAAGAGAGAATTAAGGGGCAGATGAAGCATCGGCAGGGAGCGAGGCGCGGCGGCGCTCTTTTATATGTTTTGATCGCATTGTCCGTGCTGGTTGTTGCGGTGGTGCTGCTGTTCTGTTTCTACGCGCCGGCGCGAAGGCCGTTTGTCGATACGTTCGGCTACGGGCTTATTCCGCTGGGCTTCTTCATACTGGTAGTTTTATGGTTTATCCTGCGTAACCGGATTCGCCAGCTACTTAC
>CAYGXY010000203.1:0-3719 GCA_964354045.1 uncultured Dehalococcoidales bacterium | reverse complement strand
CCCGGGCCTCGATGAGCTCCAGGAATTCGGGCCGGCCGATGAGCGTTTCCCCCGACTCGGGCGTGGGTCCGGGCCGGTCCGGACGATGGAATTGAGAGGCGTAAGCCCGGATCGCGTTCATTTTTTGGGCCTGGGCCCCGGTGATATCGACGATGAACGACGGAGCGAATTCGAAGCGGCTCTGGCAGAAAACGACCTTCACCGGCCGGAACGCCTCCTCTACCGTCTCAACTTTTTTCAGCCCGGCGAGATAGGCCGAGGCGCGCACGAGCTGTGACGCGTTTTCGTGATCCGGGTGGCGGTCGACCCCATGAGGAGCGAAGACGATCCGGGGTCTATGGGCGCGGATCTCGGCGATGATCTTGAGCTTATTCTCCCAGGTGACCTCGACCCGCCCGTCGGGAATGTCGAGCATTTTGTGGACCGCCAGACCCATCACTTCGGCCGCTTGGGCGAACTCCCGGGCCCTGATCTCGGCGCTGCCCCGGGTGCCCGTCTCGCCCTGGGTCAGGGCGATGACCCCGGTCTTATACCCCATCCCGGCCAGTTTGACGAGTGTCCCGCCGCAGGACAATTCCACGTCGTCGGCGTGCGCTCCGAAAGCTAACGCATCCAGGGTCATGGCGGCCTCCTCTAAGGAAAGAGTCCTATCACATCGTCAGAATCTGATGATCATGCGCGTCGAGGTCGATCGCCTCGTCCAGCTTGTCCACGAAGGCCGGGCCGTATTTCAGGAGATAAGGCACGATGTTGAAGACCCGCTCCTGGAGATGCCCGTTAGGATAAAGATTGTCGCCCGCTTTGCGGATCTGCCCGACCGCGATGTCGTTCTGTTTCTTCGCTGCCCGGACGATTTTCTTTTCCAGGAATCGCAATTGCTGGACCATCTTCCCCCGGGACAGCTGGGCGGACTCCTTTAAGGTCGGCTCGAAGGCGGCGGCGTCCCGGATGATCGGTTCGAAGTCCTGCTCCACATGAGAGGCGGCGAGGCTCAAGGCCCGGCCCAAGGGTTCGGGAACTCCGCTTTCGCCGAGGCTTCGGATGATCCCGTCTGCGCCGCCCCAGAGATCGGAGATGTCCAGATGGTACTTCGACAGCACGCGGTCGATCTTCCTTTCGACGACGGTCAGGCTTTTGCGCGGGTAGATCACCGGCATCGGCAGGCCGAATTTTTCATAAACGCCTTTCATCTGGGCGAAATAGGCGATCTCCCCCGGCCCGCCGACATAGGCGACGGTCGGCAGGAGAATGTCCTGATAGATGGGCCGGAGAAGGACATTGGGGCTGAAGAGAAACGGCTTCTCTTTCGCCAGGGCGAGGAGGTCTTCTTTCGAACGCGTCTCCCGCGGCTCTTTGATCTCGAAGGCCTGGCCGTCCCACTGGATGGACCGCCGCTGCCGCTCGGCGTAGAACATGTTGAGAATCCCCTCATGCAAATGAACCTGGCCTTCGTATCCGGCGTCGCGCAGTCTCCGCGAAGCGGCGAGCGCCGGCGGGGTCGCCGCGGACTCTTCGGAGATTTCGCGACAAAAGACCTCTCCGCCCATCTTTTTCAAATGCGGATCCGAGGCGTCGATGAAGATCAAGCCGTACGATCGAAACAGCCGGGTCATCCATCGAGCGAACGCGTCGACCCAGCCGCGGCCGGGCCGATAGGCTTCGCTCAAAGCGGCGATGATGTCCGCCTTGAATTCGGATTCTTGGGTGAGATCCCCGAGTCGACGAAGACAATCCGCGATCTCCGGCGGCAAGACGAGAGCGGAAGCGGGGATTGTGAGCTCTGCGGAGGGCATCCCGCAGCGGACCTCTTCGAGCCGGTTGTCTTTGTCCAAAAGGACGATGTGATCGATCTCGGCCAGATCGTGATCGTCCGAGGCCAGCCAAAATACGGGGACATACTTTCCAGGGCCGTTCCGGCTCAGGCGCTCGGCGAGCTTGATCGCGGTCAAGGCCTTGTAGATCGTATAGAGCGGCCCGGAGAAAAGCCCCGCTTGTTGTCCGGTGACGACGGCGCAGGCCTGCTCCCGCTCCATGGCCTCGATATGCCCCAGAGTCCGCGGGCCGCATCCGTAGCTTTGGTTTTGCTCCCGTAGGATCGCGGCCAACTCCTCCCGGGGAATGCGGCGCGCCAGCGTCCGTTCGGTTTGGCGCCCGTAGGCGGCGGCGTCTCGAAAATCGCCGTCAAAGAACTCCCGCACCTTGCCGTAATCGTGAAAATAATCGTCCGCCAGGCGCGGAAGCTGCGGGAGCCGTTTCGTCGGGATGAACACGCTTCAGCGCTTCCCCGCCGAAATAAGATTGGCAAAAATCCGGAACGCCCCAGGCACACCCGCCGGCAGCTGCCGAAACCAGGCGTACGCCGCATAGATGAAAGCGCCTTTCCCGTATCGCGCGTAAAGGAGGCCGCCTTTTTGATCCGGCTCGCCGGGGTCATGCGAGGAAAGGATCGCTTCATACTTCGCGTCCCATGACGAAGCGAAATACAGGCCTCTCTCCTGGACCCACCCCTCGAAGTCCTTGGACGTGATCTTGTTGGGGAAATTCAAGAGCGGATGGCCGGGGACCGGGAACATCACGGGGGCGCTTTCCACGGTCACCCGGTCGCGGCCGATCGCCAGAGGATAGGGCCCGATCCGGTCGGCGAGAGCGCTGGAGGCGACGTTGTATTGGACGACCAGGGTGCCGCCGCGATTGACATATTCGAGGAGCCGCTGCTTCGCGTTCTTGAGGCGGTCGCGCGTGTTGTAGGCCCGGACGCCAACGACGATGGTATCGAACGAGGATAGATCCGATGTTTCGAGCATTTCGTCGGTCAGCATCGTCACCTCGACCCCGAGGTGGCGAATGCCGTCGGCAACGTCGTCCCCCGCGCCCATGATATAGCCGACCCTCTTAGCCTTGGTTCTGACGTCGAGTTTGACGACCTTGATCCGGCTCTCCGGGAAATAGATCTGGCGGTGAATGTGGGGATAGGAGATCTCCACCATCGCCCGTCCCATCATCTCTCCGCCGAGGTCCGCTTCGGCCGTAAGAACGGATTCCAGGGCGTTTTTCGGCGGGGAGATCTCGAACGAGACCTCTGCCTCGTCATACTTGCCGGCGAGTGAAAAAGGAAGGCCATCCGGCGTGACCCGCCACCCGTCCGTCCCTTTGAGGCGGATGGTTCCGGCGACGTTCTTCGAATGGCTCTTTAGCCTGATCTTCACCGGCTGGGGGCCTTCGCCGTGAAATATCTTGACGCCGTCTTCGATCTGGATCGTCACCCGCGGCCGGACCTCGAAAGGCCGGTAAAGCTCGCCCTGGACCTGATCCGTCCAGCGATAGAGAACGGGGATGGAATATTCAAGAAGACGTCCTTCCATGCTCAGGACGAGGGCGACGCTTAGGGAAGGCGGATTTTCGGCCAGGCCCATGAGGTTACGGTCGCCGGCCGAAAACGGACCGTTTTGGGGGGAAGGCTCCAGCCAATAAGGCTGGGATAAGGGAAAGCCCTTCGGGATGAGAACCTTATTCTCGACGGCCAGGGTTTCGTTGTTCTTCAGGGGCCGATCGAGGACCGAATCGGGGACGATCCGGGGGATGCCGAGGCGATGGAGGACGAATGGCTGGTCCGATCGGTTGACGATCGACGTCCGGATCAGGATCTCGTCGCCCGCGGCGGCGGCGTAGTCGTCGGCGATCGCCTCCATCCAGATCCCGGCGCAGCCTTGGATGACCCG
>CAYGXY010000202.1:0-2924 GCA_964354045.1 uncultured Dehalococcoidales bacterium | reverse complement strand
GGTAACCTCGTTTTGAAAACGGTGATTTACTTGTCTAAAAGCCTTATTTTATGAGGGTGCCTTAAGAGAGTTTAAAGTATTTTGGACAGCAGTGATAGAACATGAAACCTAAGTTAACCGTTGTTGACATTAACTCCCTTCAAGACTTCGCTCGTGCATTGCGACATGAGGAGGACCCTGGCGTGGTGCACGAAAAACTCTCATGGCTATTCGTGAATTCCAGGTAGAGTAGAGAGCAGGTTCTTTGACCTGCCCTCCCTCATCAAACCGTGCATGCGGTTCTCCCGCACACGGCTTTCCGATGTTCTTCACTGCAAGGCATGCGCTCTCATCCAGGCCGCTGTTGTCGGCACTTTGTAAAGTCCGTACCTCTCGTACCATGCCCGCTTTTTGAACCTGACGTATCCTGTCTTCCTATCTCTGACCTTGTGCCGCTTACGAAGATGCGTTCTTAGCCGCTCCTCCACATGGTTCCGTATGTGACCCATTGCGTGGCTGCAATTGCGATAGTGAAAGTAGCCTACCCATCCGTGCACGGTGGCGTTGACCTCGTTCACTAGCCAATCCAGCGGCATAATCGTCCGATTTCTCGTCGTCAGATTGGTGACCCGGTCTTTGATGGTTTGCAGGGATTCCTTTGAAGGTTGGATATGGGGATAATGATTCCCCGTTTTCCTGCCTTTCCCCATCCAGATCGTAAATCCGAGAAAGTCGAACTTCCCTTTGAAGGCAGTAACAATCCGCGTCTTTGCCTCATTCAGGGTGAGTCCCAACCGCTTCAGTATCCGCAGCAGCATCGCCATTGGCCGCTCGGTTCCACGCCGGCAGAGAATGACCAGGTCGTCCGCATAACGGACGATGCGGGCCCCAAGTTTCCTCTCCAGTTGATGTCTCTCCCCTATCCTGTCCAACAGGTGCAGGTAGAGATTGGCCAGAAGTGGCGAGATAACCCCGCCTTGCGGTGTGCCTTTGCGGTTACCCTTGCCGCCACCGATATTCCCTTTCGTACCGTCCTTGTCTACCTCCATAACCGGTGCCTTGAGCCACATCTGTATGAGATGCCGTATCGCACCGTCACAGATGCGCTCGGCTGTCACCGCCATGAGGTTGGCATGGGGGATGGTATCAAAATACCTGGACATGTCGGCGTCAATGACTTCAGTATACCCTTTGTTCAGGGTATGGGCAACGTCATCGACTGCGTCGTGGGCCGACTTCTTCGGTCTGAATCCGTAGGAGTTGGCGCAGAAGTCCGCTTCAAAAATAGGCTCGATGACCAGTTTTACGGCCATCTGGGCTACCCTGTCCCGGATGGCCGGGATACCCAATGGACGAAGGGTTCCGTCGGTCTTGGGTATCATGACCCGCTTGACAGGGGCAGGTTGGTACGTCTTGTTTCTTAGTGCTTCCGCCAGCTCCGCCACAAAGGCGGTTGCCCCTTCGTTTTCCTCGATGGCCTCAAAGGTTATGCCGTCTATCCCGGCGCTCCCTTTGTTGGCGCGGACAAGGCTTAAAACGTGACTGAGGATGTCTGACCGATATACCGTGTCGTACAAGGCGTGGAAGCGGCAGGCCGGTTCCTGCTTGGCCTTGCGGTAAAGCTTCCTCTGTAGTGTCCTGATGCTTTCCGGGGTTGTTAGCATCTTTGCAAGCCCCTTATCCTCTCCTCTTTGGTTGCATAAACAAAGCAGCGTCCCTTCCCTCGGACAGGGTTTTGTTGTCCCGTGCCCTCAAGCAGTACTATGGACACCCCCGACTCCCGGTATGAGCCACCGCGATTTCGTCTCCTTATACGCGACGGTTGATGTCCCTCAAACATCACCATAACGGGTCTCCAGCACTGGACTGCTTATCTTCTGCACCATGCCGCCCTTCCTACCCCGGAAGATTACACGAACTGCTTCCGTTTTCCACGTCCGTGACTTCGGCCTTCCCCCTGTGTCCACTGGGTCGGCATCTCCTTATAAGTTTAACGAGGCTACCTACAGGTTCACTTGCGTTGCGGCCTGCTGCTTTGCCCATTGGAAACTTACAACCCCTGATTGCTCAGATTCCGCTCCCTTGCGCTACCAGGGTGTACGGACAATTCCCCGGACGGGACTTTAACCCGTTAAATTAAGCAGTTGTTACTGCGAACGAACACTTCCCCTATTTTAATTGACATAGCAAGTTCTATAAGATAAAACGCAGGCATGCCAAGGATAGCACGAGTCATAGCGGTACAATATCCTCATCACATAACCCAGCGTGGTAATAACCGAGCCGACGTATTTTTTGATGATGAAGACAGAGAGTATTATAAAAAGGCTTTGAAGGGCTATTGTCAAAAATGGGGTGTTACGATATGGGCATACTGCCTGATGAGTAATCATGTTCATATTCTTGCCGTTCCTTCCGGCGAAGAATCTCTTGCCCGAAGCATAGGGAGAACAAACCTGATATACACGCAATACTTTAATCGAAAGTACAAGCGGAGTGGGAGGTTGTGGCAAAACCGGTTTTTTTCGACCATCGTTGAACAAGAGCCGTATTTATGGGCAGTGGCGAGGTACATAGAGTGTAATCCTGTACGGGTCGGATTGGTGAGAAAGCCTGAACAATACCGGTGGTCGAGTTGCAAAGCCCATATTGAGAGTACAGGTGGCGACTTGGTAACGGACGATGAATGGCTGGATGAGAGCAATAGAAACGCCTATAAAAATTTCTTGGCACAAGAGGATCCTAAGACCGAACAGACGATCAGGCGGGCAACGTCAACGGGGCGGCCCATAGGGAGTGAAGGGTTTATACGCAAGCTGGAGAAGCGTTTATCCCGTAGTCTTATTCCAAAGAAAGCAGGCCGACCCAAGAAAGGTAAGAGTAAGAATTAACAATAGGGGAAGTGTCCCTGAATTCTGAATTACTCCCTGAATTACTCCACCTCT
>CAYGXY010000201.1:0-2738 GCA_964354045.1 uncultured Dehalococcoidales bacterium | reverse complement strand
CCTTACCTGTAAATCTATATAATGAGACCATCGATAAAGAGGTACAGGAGATTTCTCTCCTGTCTGGGTTTCAGGGGTGTACCCTAATTCTCTTATGTCCCCCAAAGTATGGGGGACTGTCAGGGGGTTTGGATGTTGTTTCCCCCTTTCAAGGGGGATATCAGGGGGTTGACCCGCAACGGAACTCTCATCGATCGATAATCATAATAACTATTAAAGGAGGAACGCACTTGGAGTTAAAAGAAATTAAAACAATAGCCGTTATCGGCGGCGGAACCATGGGTTCCCAGATATCAGAGCTCCTCTCATATGTCGGCGGTTACAACGTAACGCAGTGGTCGCGCAGCGATGAGACGGTCAAGAGGGGCATCGACGCAATCGCAGACAGGCTCAAGAAATTCTACGTCGAAAAAGGCAAGATGACCCAGGATGAGATGAACCAGATAATGGGGCGCATCAAGGGAACGACGAGCATAGAAGAGGCGGTCAAGAACGCCGACCTGGTTATGGAGTCGGCCCTGGAAAAGATGGACATAAAGAAAGACCTCTTCCAGAAGTTCGACGCCGCCGCACCGGCCCACGCCATCCTGGCGACAAACACATCCCAGATGAATATAACAGAGATCGCCGCGGTCACCAAGCGCCCGCAGGTGGTCATCGGCATGCACTTCTTCAATCCGGTGAACCGCATGAAGATGGTCGAAGTGGTCAAAGGCACACTGACATCTGATGAAGTAGTCAAGGTGATATGCGAACTGGCCGCAAAGCTGGGCAAGGAGACCGTTGTATGCAAAGACTTCAGCTACGGCTTTATCGCTAACAGAGTATACAGGGCATTGCGCTGGGAAGCACTCGATATGGTGAGAGAACGCGTCGCCTCACCGCAGGATATCGACAAAGTAGTGAAGATCGGATTTAACTGGCCCATGGGGCCCTTTGAGCTGGGCGACTTCAGCGGCGCGTGGGGCACCTACGCCATCTCCGAGGCGGACGCAATCAAAGAGTTCGGCCCGGAGAAGGGCAAGCTGCACCCGCTGATCAGGACCATGGTGCGAGCGGGCTACACCGGCGGACGCCACGGCAAGGGCATCTATGCCTTCTGGGACGAAGTAGCCTCCAAGTGGTAAAAGCGGTGTCCTTCCGCGGAAGGACCGAGGGAACTGGGGGTGTCCCCCAGCTTCTTAAAAAATCCCCCCAAGAGTGGGGGATACAGGGGGTTGATAACACTCAACTAGAGAGTTCCCAATAATCGCAAAAGCAAAGGGCGCTGGTCGTACCAGCGCCCTTTTTTATTCTCTTATCAATTCCCCTTAGTCCCCCTTTGCGAAAGGGGGATTTCAGGAGGATTCCAACAAATCGGCTATTTGCCTTTGAACTTAGGTTTGCGCTTCTCGGCGAACGCCCTCGGGCCTTCCTTGGAATCCTCAGTATCGAGGAGTTTGTCCACCAGATCGAGCTCAAGCTGCATCCCGTCCTTGAGCGTCATATCAGTCCCACGGATGATGCACTCCTTGGCAGCCCTGACCGCCAGTGGCCCATTCTCAGCAATCTTCTCTGCCCAAAGCATAGCCTCTTCCATCAACTTATCGGCAGGAACAATCTTATTGATCAGTCCGACTTGTAGTGCCTCCTGCGCAGTGATTGATCCGCCGATCAGCAGCATCTCAGCAGCCTTGGCCCGGCCTATCTGCCGCGGCAGCCGCTGCGTGCCACCCCAGCCCGGGATAAGGTTCCATTTAACCTCGGGAACGCTGAGCTTCACATGCTCTGCAGCAATACGCAAATCGCAGGCGAGGATGATTTCGAGACCTCCGCCCATCGCGACGCCGTTGATGGCAGCAATAATGGGTTTGAATACATCGAGGCCGCGCTGGATTAGAGGAGGCGCATCAGCGCCGGGGGAGGGCAGCCTATCGCCGCTGGCATCCATGGTTTTCAAATCGAATCCGGCGGAGAATGCCTTGTTGCCGGCACCAGTTACGATGGCCACCCACGCATCGGGATCGTTCTTAAATTTTAAAGAGGCCTCGCTGAACTGCTTGATCTGAGGCGGGTTGAAAGCATTCATCGCCTCAGGGCGATTCAAGGTGATAATTACAACGTGGCCCTTCTTCTCATACAGTACTTCGTTTGCCAAAAAAATCCCTCCTTATATATGTTAATGATATGTACCTGCGACCGAAGGTCGCTATGAGAGCTAAATATCCCTGAAAAGCTACTTGCGTTCTTCCTTTTTCAGTATCTCGTCAACTATGCCATACTCCACAGCCTGCTCAGCGCTGAGGAAGAAATCCCTATCGGTATCCTTTGCGACCTTATCGAAGGCCTGGCCAGTATGGTTGGCAATTATATGGTTTAATTTCTCCTGCAATCTTATGATTTCTTTAGCATGGATAGCTATATCAGACGCCTGCCCCTGAACGCCACCCATCGGCTGATGCATATGAATCGTGGCATTGAGCAGGGCGTAACGCTTGCCCTTTGTTCCTGCGCACAGGAGAACCGTGCCAAAGCTCGCAGCCGAGCCGACGCATATCGTAGAAACATTGCACCGCATCAGTTGCATCGTATCGTAAATGGCAAGGCCGGAGCTCACCACTCCGCCGGGGGAGTTGATATAAAGGCTTATATCTTTATCCGGATCCTCGCGTTCAAGATAGAGGAGCTGCGCTATAATGAGGTTGGCAATCTGGTCATTGATGGGTGTACCTAAGAATATGATTCGCTCCTTAAGCAGA
>CAYGXY010000200.1:0-3253 GCA_964354045.1 uncultured Dehalococcoidales bacterium | reverse complement strand
ACAAACAAAGATGGTTCACCCAAGATAATGTATCACGGCACAGCCCGGGACATATCAGAGTTCAGACCAAAGCAAGCCAATGCAATCTTCTTGACTGATGATCCTCGATTTGCTGAAGGGTTTGCTGATAGGTCTGAAGATTTTATGGTTTCAGAATTATTTAAAACTTTAAGCGCAGAAGAACAACAAAGTTTAAGAAAACAATCTGAAAAAATTGCTTCTAAAAACAAAACAAATTCAACTGATGAATTAAGAGATTTAATAAGAGTAAAACTTCCAACTCGTTCAAATGTAATGCCTTTGTACGTTAGAGCAGAAAATCCATTTGATTTTGAAAATAAATCTCACGTTGATAATTTAACATCTTATCTTAAAGATAATGTTCCAGAAATCAAAGATATGGATGGTTCAATATTAAATTTAAGCGATGTAATTAAATCAGTTAAAGAAGGCAGATGGACGGCAATTGAATCACAGGGTGTTCAAGATGCAATAAAATATTTAGGATTTGATGGTTTTTATGTGATAGAGGGTGCAACAAAAAATCTTGCCGTCTACGATCCAAACCAAATCAAGTCTGCCATAGGTAACGTTGGTACGTTCTCTCGTGAAGACAAGGACATTCGGTTCTCTTTACGTGACACGATTGATCCTGCCACAGCCCAGTCGATTGATCGCACTACCACTGTTCGGAAAGATCAGGGATTTGGAGAGCGTATGGCTGAGGCTGTCAGCCCAACGGCCTTCCAACGTTTCCGTCAGGGCATGATCAATAAGTATGAATCGATTGAGCGCCTATCTCAGGACATAGCCAAGCAATTTGGTTCTAATGAGTTGCTTGCTGATACCTCTGCTATTGCCGCCGCACTGTTCTCTGATCGTGCCGCAGGCGTAGCCGCATCGTCATTCAGAAACGGTGTGCCGGTATATAACAAAGGGTTTACATCCGTCTCTGATTTTGGTGGTCAGGTCAAGGGCTTGATCCCGATCCTTGAGCCACTTGCCAAGTACGGTGACCCCTATGTATTCCAAGCATTCCAGTTCTATGCCGCTACCCAACGTGGCAAACGACTGACTGCCGAGGGCCGTGAGAAACTGTTTACACAAACTGAGATCCAGCAAGGCTCGCTGCTAGCGCAGCAGTACCCTGAGTTTAAACAGGTCTTCGATGAGTACCAGAAGTACAACAAAGGTCTGGTGGACTTCATGAAAGACACCGGGGTTTTGTCTGAAGAAGAAGCCAAAGTTTGGACACAGAACTGGGACTACATTCCTTTCTACCGTCAGATGGACGGAGAGGAAGTCGCAGGGCCACGGGTATTTTCTGCAATCGCAGGGGTTGCCAAACCCAAGAAGTTAAAGGGTGGCGAGGCTCCGCTTGCTGACTTTATGGAAACCGTGGTTCGTAACTCCCGTGCCGCCATCGAAGCCGGTATGAAGAACGTTGCGATGCAGCGTGTTGTTCGAGACGTGATGCGTTTAAACCAAGGCGAGTTCGTACCTGCACCTCTTGCAAAGGGCGCTGACATTGTCACGGTCAAGGAAAACGGCAAGACCAAGCACTATCGGATGGATGACCCGTTGTTGGTTCAAGCCCTTCATGGATTAAACCTACCCCAGTTACCGTTCTTAGAGATACTTGCAAAGCCTGCCGAAGTACTGCGTAACTTGGTTACAAAAGACCCCGGCTTTATGTTGGCTAACTTGATGCGAGATTCATTGCAGGCATGGGTTACCACAGGAACCAGCATCACCCCTATCGTTGATACGTTTAAACAGTATGGTCAGGCGCTGGCGGATACATCACCAGAGGCAAGGGCCTTGGCGAATGGCGGTCTATTTGCAGGGTATGACTTTGGTGGAGATGTAAAGTCCACAGCCCGTGAGGTAGAAGCAGAACTCCGTAAACGCTCCGGTCAGCGCACAGCCTTTGAAACAGCAACCCTTCCTCTGTCTAAGATGTGGGAATTACTAGATAAAGGATCGTCTGTATCTGACGTGGCTACCCGTGCCGAAGTGTATAAACGCACTCTCGCAGAGACCGGCAACGAGGCCGAGGCGCTCTACCAAGCGATGGAGGTTTTAAACTTCAGCCGTAAAGGTAACTCTGCGCTCATCAGGATTCTGACTGCCGTCGTCCCATTCATGAACGCACGTATCCAAGGCTTGGATGTTCTTTACAGAGCGGGCTTTGGGAAGATGGCTACAGCCACCAAGGAAAGACAGCAAAAGGCATTTGTTACTCGTGGCTTAACCTTGTTTGCCCTGTCTTCCATGTACTGGATGTTGGCCTCAGACACTGAGGAATATAAGACCGCAGAGCCTGAGGTTAGAGATAACAACTGGATCATTGGCAATGTTCGCATCCCAATCCCATTTGAAATCGGTACGGTGTTTAAAGTGTTCCCCGAGAGGATCTATGAATACTTCTTTGGGATGGACACTGGGCGTGATCTGAAAGATTCAATCGTTCGCAACATCACATCAACGTTGGCGTTTAACCCAATACCTCAGGCTATTCTTCCTGTCGTTGAAAACGTCGTTAACTATTCTTTCTTCACCGGTCAGCCGATTGTTGGCAAGGGAATGCAAGATGTTGCAAAGCCATATCAAGCAACTCCCGGTACTTCATTGTTAGCACAACAAATTGCTGACGCTACCGGTCAATCTCCAATCATGATTGACAACTTGATTCGTGGTTATACAGGAACGATTGGTACTTACGCTGTCATGGCATTAGATTCAATCATGCGAGGCGAGGGTGATCCTACGAAAGCCACAATGAAGGCAGAGCAGTTGCCAGTGATTAAAAGATTCTTTGCATCACCGGAATCCACAGGATCGGTCACTGCCTACTATGACTTGAAGAACCGTGTAGACGAGGCAGTACGAACAGTTAACTTCCTTGAGAGAACCGGCGGTATCCAAGATCTACAAGAATATATGAAGGATAAGGGTGCGAAACTGCTCTCAATCCAACCCTATATTCAGACGCTAGATAAAGAAATTACCATGCTCCGTGAATTCAGAAGGGCGGTAAATCTTTCCCAAATGGAACCCGATAGGAAACGACAGACTTTAGATTCCATTAGAACCTCTGAAGTTCAAATGACTTCTAGGATTCAGTACTTGAAAAAGATGATAGATTGAGAGTAGACTAACCTTGGGCTTTGGGTAACTGAGGTTCGGGAGTTGTACACACACTGCCTCCCGCTTCGGCGGGGGGCCTCCCATACATTGAATGGGATTTGTT
>CAYGXY010000199.1:0-2753 GCA_964354045.1 uncultured Dehalococcoidales bacterium | reverse complement strand
GCTCATTGCATCCCCTGAGGGCGGCCTCGGCATCTATATCCATGCGCCTCGCGATGCAGACCAGCGTGAAGAGCATGTCGCCGAATTCCATAACCCTATGCTGGTGATCCGCTGCCTGCCGCAATTCAGCGACCTCTTCGGAAAGTTGATCTATGATATCATCCACTGTCTCCCAGTCAAATCCGACGCGGGCTACACGCCTTCCCACCGCCTGGGCGTATGCCAGCGCAGGCATATTTTTCGGCAGGCCGGAGAGCAATTCTCCCTTTCCTTCCTTGCGCTTAAGCTCCTCCCAATTGGCTACAACCTCAGAGGCATCCTTAACTTTTATCTCACCGAAAACATGCGGGTGCCTGTATATCAGTTTATCGCATATTTTCTGGATAACGTCACCGATTTCAAAAGAGCCTTCCTCCTTAGCCATTTGCGAATGCAGGACTATCTGCATCAGTATATCTCCAAGCTCCTCGCAGAGCCTGGTCATATCGCCTTTGTCGATGGTCTCCACCGCCTCATAGGCTTCTTCCAGCATGTTGCCCTTGATGGAGTCATGGGTTTGCTCACGATCCCAGGGACAGCCGCCGGGACCGCGCAGGCGCGCGATAATGGCTACTAATCTATCGAAGCTCTTTGTATCCTCTTTTTTATTCAAAGTATTACCTCTTCATTATCGGAATAAAACGCATTATATGGCTGATGCATTGGATTGACAAGGTGTGCAGCGCTACTCTAGCATTGTAACATGCCTGCGAGGAAAAACATTCGGATTCTATTTTATATTGCAGCAGTGTTTTGTGTTCTATGCGTCCTGTTTTTTCTCATCACCAGCAATATAAGATGGGCAGCCAATGACCTACAACTCTATGAAGACGGCTTTGAAAAATATGACGTCAGCCGGGATACAGGTTTAAGCGACGAAGAACTTGTTAATATAACAAAAGGATTAATCAATTATTTCAACTCCGGTGCCATCGACGATACGATGGATATTTTCAGCGAAGAGGAAATGATACACCTGCGCGATGTCAGGGGATTAATTCAACTCTGCTATATCCTTCAGTGGGCTACATTTGGATACATAATCTTATTTATCACCGCCGGTTTCATATATAAGCGCAGGCAATTCTTTCATTTATTTAATACAGTTGTCGCCGCAGGCAGCATCCTCAGCGTTCTCGGAATAGCGGCGATAGGCATAGCAGCGCTTGTCGATTTTAACTGGCTATTCGTAACATTCCATCGCGTGTTTTTCAGCAACGACTTATGGATACTGTCAGGCTATCTGCCGCGCATTTACACGGAAGGATTTTTCTTAGACACGGCGAAATTTATCGCGGTAGCAACATTATTGGAATCTATACTTCTGGGAGGAACAACTGGAGTTTTTATACTGCGACGGCGACGCGGCGTGAGTTAATGATGGCATGTGCCGCATGATGTGGCAGGGCATCCCGGACCGCAGCCGCCACCGCCGGCGATAGGTGCTGAACTTCCATCAGATCCTTTAGAGAGGGCAGCGAAAACAGAGACCTGTTTATTTGCTGGAAACTTACAGTCAGGGCATGAGATCTTATTATTAACCTCGCTGAAAGAGCACCTGCGCTCAAACTTCGTATCGCATTTTGAACATTTATATTCGTATATCGGCATGGCAATTACATTTTAAGCTGTACGTACTAAAGAATCAAGAGCGCCAGACGATCTCACCGCCAACTATTGTAGCATCGACCTTAATATCGCGTATTTTCTCCGGCATTACTTTCAGTGGATCGTCGCTCAGGATAGTGAAATCAGCCAATTTACCGGGAACTATTGTACCCTTCACTCCTTCGTCAAAAGAGGCATATGCGGCAGCCCTTGTATGCATCTCCAGCGCAACCGATGGCAGGACCCTTTCCCTCGAGAAAAACGCGTTCCCGGCTTGTGTCCTCCTGTTGACAGCGGCATGTATACTCAGTAGCGGATTAAGAGGCGCAACGGGATTATCGGACCCTGCACATGGCTTGAGACCGCTTTTTAAGAAAGAGCTTATACGGTGCAGCAAGGGTTGCTGTTCTTCCGGAACAGTCTCCAGATAGCGTTCACCGCTATGATATATAAAGGAAGGCTGTGTCACTACCAGTGCCCTTATATTTTCCAGCCTGTCAAGAAGCGAGTCCGTACATACGGAACAGTGTTCGATACGATGGCGGTGATTATTCTTCGGTGACTTATCGCAAATAGATTCTAATGCTGATACAGCTGCCTCAACCGTATTTTCCTCAACGGCATGTATCGCGATCTGAAACCCATGACTGTGAGCATGGGAAACCATCTGTTTCAGTTCATCCAAAGTCGGATAAAGACAACCCCTGGCCTCGCTGATAATTACCTTGAGGGCGCCAAGGCGCATGTCATTACTTCCGTATCGCGGTATAAATCCCTGCTCTAACAATTGATCAATATATCGCAGTCCCATCATCAGGGATAATCGTGGTGTCAGGGAATCTGCCTCCCGCAATCTTCGGAAGAACTTCCATGTATCAAGGTTATTGGAAGCTGTAGCATCTTGAAGGGAGGTTATGCCCATTGAAAGGTATGCTTTGTTGGCCAGTTTGACCCCCCTGTCCATCTCGCCCGATGAGATTGGTGGGATCCTATTCTCGATATAATCGTTCATTTAACACAGCATTCCGCTTGGCTGTCCTGAACGCAGGTCCCGGTCAATTACCCCGCCGAGAGGCTCCTGTGTCTCGTTTGTTATCCCGACCAGG
>CAYGXY010000198.1:0-5781 GCA_964354045.1 uncultured Dehalococcoidales bacterium | reverse complement strand
TCCGGCGAAGGCCGGCATCCATAATCCGCTGTAGGGGCAGGGCCTGCCCTGCCCGATAAAGAGGGCCCAGCGAGCAGCGCCCCTACGGGACACCTCTCGACGTTTGGCGATTCATGAATCGCCCCCACACCCTACTCACTTCTTACTTAGATTTATGTGCTTTCTTCAGAGCATCGATAACTACGTCGGTGTGCTCCGGCTTGCCGACGCTGATACGTATATAGTTCCTCAATAGCGGCGTATCGAAATAGCGCAGGAAGATGCCCTTCTTGCGCAGCGCCTCGTTCATCTTGCGGGCGTTGCCTTCGATAACAGCGCATAATATAAAGTTCGAATCTGACGGATACGGACGCAGGAATTTCAGCCCTTCGAGCTTCGTATAAAGCCGCTCCCGCTCTTCGATTATCTTTGCGACGGTGCCCTTGAGATATTTGATATCGGCCAGCGACTCCAAGAGCGCCACATGCGCCGCGGCGTTGATGTTATACGGCTGCTTGATCTTTATCAACTGCTCGACGATGGCGGGAGCGAAGATGCCGTAGCCCAGCCTCAATCCGGCCAGGCCAGCCCACTTGCTTAAGGAGCGCAGCACGATGAGGTTATTATATTTCGCGACGAGCGGTGCCACCGTTACGCCGCTGAACTCGTAATAGGCCTCGTCCACGACGATTATCCTGCCGGTCTTCAGCAGTTCGATGATATCCGCCTCAGGTGTGAGATTGGCTGTCGGGTTGTTAGGCGAGGCGATGAAGACCAGCTTGGCCTTATTATCCAGCGCCTTCGCGACCGCAGCCACATCGATGTCATAGTTCTTATCACGCTCCAGTTCCACGGTGTGACCGCCGCAGACGTCGGTGCAGAACAGGTACATCCCGAAGGTCGGCGGGCAGTTCACCACGCCGTCGCCCGGTTCGAGGAACAGTCGCAGTATGAGATCTATGAGTTCATCGCTGCCGGCGCCCGCCAAGATACAAGATGCATCGACCCCGGTGTACTGCGACAATGTCGCCCGCACCTCGCGTTGCTCCGGGTCGGGATAGATGTTGAAGTACGGATATTTCGACAATGCCCTGCCCACCCGCGGCGAGCAACCGTAGGGGTTCTCGTTGCCGTCGAGCTTGATCACCTCGTCCATGGTGATGCCCGCGCGCTCGGCAAGCACCTCGGGCGGCACGATGGGCGTGTACGGCCTCATCTTCAGGACATCTTGTCTCATCAGTTTTGTAATATCGACAGGCTTCATCTTTCCCTGCCCTTCTCCAGCCTTATCTCGGCCGCCCGCGCGTGCGCCGTCAGGCCTTCCGACCGCGCAATGATGGATGCCGCAGGGCCAAGAGTATCAAGATCATCTTCGACCAGAGCCACAACGCTGGTGATCTTAAGGAAATCGTTCACGTTCAGCGGAGAGTTGAACCTGGCGCTGCCCCCCGTGGGCATAACATGGCTCGGTCCGGCAACGTAATCGCCCAGAACCTCGGGCGAGCTGTCCCCGATAAAGATGCCACCGGCGTTGCGTATGCCCTCGGCGTATAGCGAAGCGTCACGCATCATCAGCGACAGATGCTCCGGCGCATACATGTTGGCCAGCTCAATGGCTTGCTCCATGTCATCGACTATAACTATATAACCCCGCTCCTTGAGCGAACGGCCGGCGATATCCGCCCTCTCCAGCTTTTTCAGCTGGCGCTCGACCTCCTTGTTCACGGCGGAGGCAAGCTTCTCCGATGTTGTTATCATGATAGCGGAGGATAGAATATCATGCTCCGCCTGCGCCAGTAAATCAAGTGCACAGTGAACGGGAGCGGCCGTATCATCGGCGATCACGATGGTCTCCGTAGGCCCGGCCAGGCCGTCTATATCCACCTCGCCGTACACCAGCCTCTTGGCGATGGTGACGAAGATATTTCCCGGGCCGCATATCTTATCTACTTTTTGTATCGATTTGGTTCCATAGGCCAGGGCCGTGATGGCCCCTGCGCCGCCGACCTTGAAGATGCTATCGGCCCCGGCAATGTCAGCCGCTACCAGGGTGGCAGGCGGCACGCTGCCGCCCTTTCTCGGAGGCGTCACAACGACGATCTCCTTCACGCCGGCAACGCGCGCCGGGATAACGGTCATCAGAACGGTGGAGGGGTAGCTGGCCGTGCCGCCGGGGGCGTAGACCCCCACCCTCTCTATGGGGTTCACGATCTGGCCGACCCCCTCCTCCATGAACTCCTTGACGGCGTAGCGAAGCTGCGTAAGATGGAAAGCCCGGATGCGATCCGCCGCCGTGTTCAGGGCATCGATGAGACTTTGATCGACATTTTTGTAGGCCGTAGCGATCTCATCATCGGTGACGGCTAGATTTTTCAGGGATACGCCATCGAACTTCTTTGCCAGCTCCTTCAAAGCAGCATCCCCGCGCTGACGCACATCGGCCAGTATCTTCTCAACGACATCCTTGTGCACCGCCTCGGTGGAGGCCAGGGGCGGCCTCCTCAGCTCGACCGTAGCCGCATCGAAACCCCTTATTATCTTCATTTCAAATACTCCCTCGCTATCTCTACCGACCGATTGATGCACTTGCTGCGGAAGGACTTGAGCCTCTCCTCCCCGACATATTGTACCACCCACTCTATCTTATCGGGCATATCCTTGAGAAAAGCCTCCGCCTGCTCCATGTTCACCCTCTCCCTGGAAACGAGAAAGCTCTGGGTGAACAGCCGCAGGTCGTCATAGTCCACCTCCCGCACCGTGGTGGCCCATACGAAATCGCGCCAGTTGCACAGGGCGGTATTGTCCACAATCCCGATATCCATATCTGCATTCCACCTGCGAATCTTCTCCCTGATCGCAGTCAGCCTGGGCTTGTCCAGCCGCTCCAGGCGGTCCGTCTCATATTGCAACAGGCGGTCGAGCATATTGGCCGCCGTGTCCCCGCCGAGCGGCGATTTCTTACCGAAGAACGGCCGGTAGATATCCGTCGTCCACGCATCATCGACGACGAGATGGGAGACATATCCGACGATGAATGCCCTGGTCCTATCTTCGAGATCGCTGCCGTCCTGGAAACACGGGTGCCGCTGGAACATCAGGTTCGGCCCGCTCTGTTCGTCATCGTCTGCCAGGTCGAAGAAGTGAGTCTGCAATCTAGATACGTTGCCCACGAAATGGGCATCGGGCGATATAGCGCCTCCCAGATAGTTCTCAAGATTATTGAGCAGTATCGGGCTCCCAAGCTTTTCCGCCGCTTCACTGGCAATGCTCAGATGATAATAAATCAACGGCATCTTCTCGACCTATTGTAGGGTGGGCTGCGCCCACCGCTTTTTATCGGCAGGCATATCCCTCCGTTAGTTTATAGCGTTTTCGATAGCTTTGACCAGACGGCCGATGCGTTCCTTCTTGCGCGGGTCGGAAAGCGCATCGCTATGGCCGATAAGACACGATGTAGATTCGAATACGGTATCGATGACCCTGAGGTTGTGCTTGCGCAGCGTCTCACCGGTCTCGGTGTTCTCTATCAGCAGGTCGGCATCCTCCGGCAGGAACGCCTCGCTCGCGCCCCAGGTGGGGATTATCTTGCAGCACGCCAGATGATTATCGCGGGCGTATTTGTCGGCTATGTTCACATACTCGGATGCCACCCTTACCGAGGGCAGGGCGCCGCTCCTGACCATCTCGCGCAGGTCACCGATGCTGTTGGCCGGGAATTTGCCGCCGACCACCGCCACTATCTTGACCTTGGCGAAGCCCAGCTTCAATACCTTGCGCACCGGGCTTGACGGGAAGCGATAGAGGTGATCGCTGAGCCAGTCCTCGCCGGTTATAGCCAGGTCGAAGTTGCCGTTGGCCACCTGCAGCGGCATGTCCTGCGGGCGTATCATCTTTATGGCGACGCCGGGGATGCCGATAGTAGGCCGGTGCGTGAGCGAATCATCACTGTAGCCTTCGATCCCCAGGCCGGTGCGATTCAACAGCTCTACGGTGGTCTTCATCAGGTGTCCGTCCGGCAGGGCCAGCCGTACATCGCCATCGGTTGCTTCAGCACACGACGCAGCGCTCTTTTTGCCGGCCCTCTCCTCGATCTTCATCTCATCCGCAACCGGAGCGTCCGTAATATAAGGCTGCAGGCTCGTCAGAATCTCGCTCAAATCGAGCCGGCTCAGGCTCTTCTTGTTGGCTATGAGACAGGCCCCGCAGGTGATGATATCCGCTATCGGTGTAAGGTCGAAATAGGCCAGCTTCTTCGCCGTCATCCTGGGGATGATGGCTACATCGGCGCTCTCCGGGGGATACACCTCGCCGGCGCCTAGTATCGGCAGAATGCTGAAGCGCCTGAGCCTGTACTTCAAGGCGAAGGCCTCAGCTATATTCTGGTACTCGCTGACGATGCGCACCCTCTCGAAACAGCCGTTCAAATCCTTTGCCGATGTAACCCCGCTCCTCCTGCCGGCCACGGCGCACAGATCGAACCCGCCGTAGCCCAGGTCCTTCAGCTTCATCACATCGCTGGTGGGATATTTCGCCATGAGCTCCCCCACCCAGTCCAGGCCGCAGATGCCGATATCGTAGTTGCCGATAGCAACTTGAATGGGGATATCGCGCTCGCGGAACACCTTTATAAACAAATTGGGGAAACGGGAAGAGTTGAGCCGATACGAGCGCGAACGCTCGGTATAGTCATCAATGCCGAAGCCCGCCTTGTTAAGCAGAGCGGCGGTATCCTTCTGCAGTTTTCCCTTCGGCAGCGCCAGCTTCACCGCGCGCCCTCCAAGGCCTTTTTTATCTCGGCATCCGATGAAAGCTCAAGCTGTTTCAATGTGCTTCTGTCGACCAGCTTGAAGAGCCCCTTGCCTGATGGAGTAACGATCCACCTGAAGTCATCGGCGCTTTTCCCTTTTAACTCAAAGGCAACGATATATCCCGATTTTCGCAGCGATCCCGCCAGCTTCAGGCAGGCGTCAAGCTCCTCATCCTTAGCCTTGCCGATATTGAGGAGTATCCTGTTCCCCGTTTTCGCCTTGAGTTTCAGCATATCCATTAACCGGTCTACGTACAACGCGAACCCGGACGCCGGCATGTGCGGGCCGCCCACCAGCGACATCAGGTCATCGTACCTGCCGCCGCCGCCGACCTTTTGTCCCGATACGTAAAACTGGAACATGGCCCCGGTATAGTATTCAAAGCCCCTGCCGGAGGAGATGTCTATGTGATATTTACATCCTGCCGAGCTGAGCAGCCTGGCAATCCCTATGAAATCGTTAAGGCTCGGTTCAAGCCCCGTCAGCGATTTCCCGACGATGGCGCTGATGTTCTCCAGATATCCGGCCGAGTTGCCCTTTATATCCAGCAATATGTTCAAAGCCTTCTTCAGCTCTTTATCTTTGGTCTTGACCTCGCCCAGGGCTTTTATATTTCCTTCCAGCACCTGGTCGAAAATCTTGGCCTGCTCCTCGGCACCTAAGCCAAGCTCCGCTATGAGCGCCTTGATGAGCCCGGCATGAGACAGCCCGACTTCAAGCCCTCCGATGCCAAGGGACTCAACTACTTCGGATGCCAGCAGTATAAGTTCGATATCCGCAAGGGCTCCCCCTCCCCCGATGAGCTCCACCCCACACTGCCACTGCTCCCGGTGCTCCGTCCCCGTCCCCTCGAACGAAAACACATTTCCGACGTATCAGTAACGCGCGCCACCACCCTTGCCCATGCTTCGTGAATTCTCCACACACATCCTGGCGATGGGAATGGTGCCCTCCGGGCGCAGCACAACACGCTCGCCGCTCCATCCGTCCCAGT
>CAYGXY010000197.1:0-2779 GCA_964354045.1 uncultured Dehalococcoidales bacterium | reverse complement strand
TTTCATTAAAAAAATCCAAAAAAACAGAATAACGGATAAATTATCATGATCGATATCAGTAAAAAAGGTTGGCATAAATACTTCTTTTTTGGTTGCCTGTACTTCTCGTTTGGTCTCAATGTCGTTTTTCTTAACTTAATTTTACCTCTTTATTTCTTGGATCAGGAAATATCCCCCGCATTGATTACTATATTGATTAGCCTTATGTCGATACCACTGTATATAAAATTTGTATGGGGTGGAATCGTTGACTATTTCATTCGATTTGGAAGAAAACCATTTATTATTTCTGGTGGATTATTAACTGTTTTTTGTCTCTTTATTCTTTCTTTCCTTAACCCCGGTACTGCTTTGATACCATTTGTTATTATTGACTTAATGAGTTGGGTTGGGATCGGATTTCTCACCATTTCATTAGATGCTTTGGTTATCAGTACTACGATTGAAAAAGAACGAGGAAAAATCAATGGTATTACGTACGCTGCGCAGAACGTGGGACTAGCAGGTGGTGCATTATTGTTACCATTTATCGCAAAAACTCTTGGCTATAATATGGTATTCTTAACAGCAGGGTTTATCATCTTACCAATTGTCCTTTTTCCACTCATATTACAAGAAAAAAAAATCGTGAAAAAACCACAAAAAGTAGGAGCGCTTCTCGTTCAAGAGTTTAAGAAAAGAACAACATTAGTAATTGCGATTTTTGCAGTTTTGATAATGATGAGCAGTGGAATGATCCTTCTCATAGCTCCGATGTGGATGGATACAGGTCTAAAATTAGATATTACCCAAGTCGGGCTTGTCACAATGCTATTTACCATCGCAATCGCAATAGGCTCAATTATCGGGGGGATACTCGCAGACAAATTGGGAAGAAAAACCACGTTATATATCCTTATTTTAAGTAGTGTTTTCTTTACGGCATTACTTATTTTTACCAATTCGTGGGAATATTTCACACTAATTTATTGTATAATTGGATTTCTTCAGGGTGGCTATACCTCCCCAGTGTGTGCGATGTTAATGGATGTAACAAATCCACGCATTGGCGCAACACAATATTCAGTTTTCATCAGTCTGTTTAACCTTGGTATTATGATTACAGGGACCATAAGTGGGCCTTTGTACGTCATGCTTGGTGTTTCTCGGGTATTCCTTTATTCTGCTTGGATTTTTGGTCCAGCATTATTAATATTATATTTTATTAGACTCAAAAAGAACGATGTACATCCATAACTTTACAGTTTTTATCTTAGTAAATCATATGGAAGCATCGCATTTCGTATTATTTCGGTTTTAGATCCATCAGTATTAAGGAAAACAACTGTTCTACCTTCAACAGGGCAGCCCTTTGAATAACAAATATCCGAATGCACATCGCTTTTAACTTTCCCACCAAGATGGATACTCATACCATAGGCAATATGTAATCCCACTTTTTCATCCTCAAGAACATTCCCCGTGATAACGGCTTTTGGATTACAACCAATACCCAACTCAGCAACATTTTTACGAGTATCATTTTCCTTAAAAAACAGGCGCATCTCCACTGTCCTTTTACCGTTCCCAATAATTTCAACAATCCTGTTATTTTTTATAATATATTTGACGAGTTCTCCCTCGTACATAACTGGCCAGATCCCCTCAGTTTTGCTTTCTCCAAACGTATTAATCTCATCTTGAGCCCCTTCGTACGGCACTTTAGCTGCTTCCCCACTTGGAAAGTTTATAGCTTGACCAGTTTGAGTGCAATCCCCTGTATCTGCATCTGCGACACGGTTTCTCAAATCAATATACAATTTGTCACCTGTTGAAAACACGATCTCTGCGCCTACAGCATCATTAAGCATCTTCGCAATAGTAGTTGCATACTTTTTTACCTGCTGATAATTTGCTCTAAATGCGGTTTTTTCCATTCTTTTTTCTACTCCTGGCATGCTTGCACAACGAGTTATAGAAGTTTCAGAAGTACAAACAGGAATTAATGAGGCTGTTGCAGAATACTCCGTCATAGCAATTACTAAATTTGATTTACAGGCAGCATCAATAATTTCGTCTGGAATAGGTGAATTTTGCATTCCTGTAGCTTTGTACTCTAGTATATTGACTGAGAATCTGGTTTTAGTCCCCATTTCTTTAAATGTAGTATACCATTCTTGAGCCAACACCCTACGTTCGTTCCAAGCATTATTATCTGTAATATGGTCATGAGGTATATCCACTAAGAACAGCACTTTTTCCCCAGATTTTTGTGCAAATACATTCTCAAACATCTTTATTTTTTCTTCATATTTCATTTTTTTCCTCCATGCCGATAATCATTAACTATCGTTTCTTTATAAAAATGGTTGTTAGGAATAATGGTAGAAAATTCAATATATTTTTGGCATATTTCCATAATTTATATTTACAAGAAAAAACCTGTATTTTTACCGGTATTTTGGTGTTCACATCCCTTCCCCTGCACTTATTTCTTATGTTCCCAGGAGAAACTTACCATGAGACAAAAGAATGATTTGAACGCATAAATACCGGTATAACCATAGTCAAATCATTTGAACGGAGATTTTAAATAGAGCACGATACTTAATTTTCTATAGCGGAGGAATATTAACGAAACGGAAATGTTTGGCGGTTGGAATCATTCTCTTGTTCGTTGGGACCGGCATCATTCTCACGACCGCACAAGATGGAGAAAAACCGTCTTTGCCAACATCAAGTGGTAATTGGTTGTATGTTGGTGGAAGTGGACCGGGGAACTATACAAGGATTCAGAATG
>CAYGXY010000196.1:0-2654 GCA_964354045.1 uncultured Dehalococcoidales bacterium | reverse complement strand
ACAAAATCCCCCACAACAGGAAACGCCAGAATCCAAAGTGGTTGAATTTAAAAGGAGATAATCATCATTTCTCCTTCCAGATCATCTGGAAGGAATTCAATCCGTTTGGACGAAGTGGAACATCGTGTAACTTCTTATCATAGATTCTCACAATCGTTGAATGAGCGAGAGGAACCCACGGTGCCTCTTCGTGAAAGATCTCCTGCGCCTTTAAATAGTAAGGAGCCCGCTTCTCCTTGCCAAAAACGGTCTGGGCATCCTTGACCAGTTTGCCAAATTCCGCATTCTCCCAGAAAGCAATATTGGCCGCCGGTGGCTTTGCATTGTCCGAGTGGAGAAGGCCGTAAAGGAAATTATCCGGGTCGGCATTTCCTCCCAGCCATCCCATCATGCATAGATCATGTTCCCCCTTGGCCGTCTTATCGAGATAGACACCCCATTCATACCTGACGATCTTGGCGTTAATCCCTACGGCAGCCAGATAACCCTGGATCAGCTCGGCTGTTTTTACCGGTTCGGGCATATACGCTCTGGAAACAGGCATGGCCCAGAGTTCAGTGTCGAATCCCTTGGGATACCCTGCCTTCGCCAGAAGATCCTTTGCTTTCTGGACGCTATAATCATAATCAACGATCTTATAATTGTAGCCCCACATGCTTGGAGCGAATGGGTTTTTGGCGGGCATGGCTAAACCTCTAAAGATCGTCTTGATGATCGTCTGTTTATCGATGGCGTGACTGATCGCCTGGCGTACCAGCTTGTTACTGAGGATGGGCTTTTTCGTATTGAACGCGAGGTATCCCACGTTGACACTGGGACGCTCGATCATCTTGAAATTCGGATTACGTTTGGCCATCTCAATAGAATCAGGATCAAGATCATCGGCAATGTCAATCGCTCCTGATTGAATGGCCATGAAACGGGCAGAAACTTCAGGAATCGATTTCAGGATAATTCGGTCAAGATAAGCTTTCTGTCCCCAGTAGTCGTCGTTCCGCTCGACGATGATCTGATCATCTTTGATCCATTTGACAAACTTAAAAGGTCCAGTCCCCACAGGATTTCGTCCAATATCTTCCTTGTATTTCTCGATGGCTGCAGGGGAAAGGATGGGGCAGAGCCAGAGAGCCAAGTTGGCCACCAAAGGAGCATAAGGTTTTTCGGTCCTTAGAGAAACCGTATATTCATCGATGACTTTTACCTCCTTAACAGGTCCAAGACCTAGAGCTGGATACCTCCAGGTTCCATATTTGTAGAAAGGATGGTTTTTGTCGATGACACGATCGAAAGAAACCTTTACTGCATTGGCGTTAAACGGTGTTCCATCATGGAATTTCACACCTTTTCTCAATTTGAAGGTCCAGATGAGGCCGTCCTTCGAGACCTCCCAAGAGGTCGCCAATTGAGGCTCCACATCCATGCTATCTCTCCTGAATATCACAAGATTTTCCAAAACTTGAATCCCACCTTTGATCGATTCACCATCCGTTGCCTGGGCAAGGTCAAGGCTAACCGAATCCCCTCCCCTTCCCCAGGTCAGCGTACCTCCCTTTACAGGAGTCTGCGCTAAGACCAAAGAAGGAATCACCAGCAATCCTACAAAAATGACAAAGTACAATTTCCTCATAGATTTCCCTCCTTCCCGATTCTATAGAAACTACATGTAACTATTAGCTTTCAACTCCAGACCCATCATGCTTTGCACTGCGTTCTGCCTACCGCCTTCTGCCTACTCTTCCTTTCGACCCTCCTTTCTTATACGTTTGAAACTTCAATGGCCTTTGCCGATACCACACGAAGCAACTTTGTCCATTTTCATATCGATACAGTTTTTTAACAGAAATATCAAAAGAACTCAATAGTTTTAGGATCGAGAGATTTGTTTGGAGATGAGCATGAACGCAGGTTTTCAGAAATTTCCCCTGTGCCGTTTCATCTGCCACTTCTGTGATGAAATCGATGGTCGTCATGTGAGGATAACGATAGGAATAATTTGTCCGTCGAAAACGCTTCTGGAGTGGGAATGATGGGATGACGTCATCTGCCCGTTGATCCGTTTTAAACCCCCTTTCCCTGTATTTCAGGTATCGGGCAGAAAACGTTTGATTCCATCTCGCGATCTCCTTCTCTTTTGAAAGGGCATCGGTTATCCAATCCTTCAAGAACTCAGAGTTTCTCCCATTAGGTGAACCCGCCTTTTCTTCGAGATAGGGGAGATAGAAATAAAACAAGGCCCTAGGGATCCACCATTCCCTAAATCGAAAAGGAGAATAGCCGGAGAAGGGCTGATCCCATTCATGGGAAGGGAACCCATGATCATCTACACAGATATCTGGGAGCCATCTTTTCCAGATGGCTGGTTTTACCTTGGCCTCTCCAAAAGGGGTCTGGGAGTTGAAGTATTCCTTATAATACTCCTGGCCCGCACTATTGTATCTGCCTGCATGCAGTTTATCAGTGGGAGTTAATTGCAAGATCTTTTCCAGAATCGCCACACCATCTACATTCTCCATCGGATTGATCACGACATTCACTTTTTTGAGAAGTTCTCGAAAGGGCGGCCGGGTTGCAAGAAGGTAGGACAATCTCAGACCTGCGTTGGTGCTCGAAATTTCATTAGCATGATGCCGGCAGTTGACGAAAAAGGTGGGTCT
>CAYGXY010000195.1:0-2826 GCA_964354045.1 uncultured Dehalococcoidales bacterium | reverse complement strand
CCCCAGCGATTTGAGGTACTCCATCGTTTCCCAGTGGGTCGATGGTGCTCTGCAGGCCTTGTCGTCGATATATCCGAGGGCGTATATGTATATATCCAGCGGGCGCTTGGCCGTGATGCGCGGGTCCAGCTGGCGCAGCGACCCGGCCGCGGCATTGCGCGGGTTGGCAAAGAGCGGCAGATCTTCTTCCACTCGCTCCCTGTTCAGTTTGGCAAACCCCGCCTTTGACAGGTAGACCTCGCCCCGCACCTCGAATTTCCTTGGGGCGTGCTTTGGTACTGTGAGGGGGATGCTCTTTATCGTCCTCAGATTTTGAGTGATATCCTCACCGTGGAAGCCGTCGCCGCGTGTGGCTCCAGTTGTCAGTTTGCCGTCGACGTAGGTGAGGGCTACGGCGAGCCCGTCCATCTTAAGCTCGCAGACGAAGTCCATCGCTTGATCTGGTACCAGGTTGGAAATTCGCTTATGCCAGGCGAGCATCTCATCGTCGGAAAAGACGTTGGCCAGGCTCAGAAGCGGCAACGGATGCTCTACAGTGCCGAATTCGGCGAGCGGCGCTGCGCCTACGCGCTGCGTGGGAGACTCGGGGGTGATGAGCTCCAGATACTGATCTTCGAGCTTGCGCAGCTCGACCATCATCTGGTCGTATTCAGCATCGGATATCTCCGGGCTGTCCAGAGCGTAGTAACGATAACTATGATAGCTGAGCCGCTCTCGCAGCTCAGCTATCTGTTTTTTCGCTATTTCGATGTTTGCCACGAAGGTTTAACTCCGAGGATCAGAGCTTCACCAGTTTCATCGTGTAAACCTCGGGTAACTCCCGAAGCTTCTTAAGGACATCTGTATTAACAGCTTCGTCGACAGCGAGGACCAGCAGCGCGTTGCCCCTTTGCTTCAAACGTCCCAGGTGCATGGCGCTGATATTGATGTCGGCATCGCCTAAGATAGTTCCAACCGAGCCGATAAGGCCCGGGCGGTCCTTGTGATCGCTGAAGAGGAAGTAGCCCTGTCTCGGTATTACATCGATCCAGAAGTCGTTAACCCTGATGATGTGGGGCTCCCCCCTTATGGCCGTGCCCGCGACCGTCAGCGTTCCGCTTGTAGTTTTCAGTTCCAGCGTGATCAGGTTTGTATAGACCTCGCAAGAGGGCTCCTTTGTCTCGGATATCTTCAGGCCGCGCCGCTGCGCAATCACGTTGGCGTTGACCAGGTTGACGCGCTCCTCGACGGAGCCTTCAAGCAGCCCGCCGAGGATGTAGGCCTTGAGCGCCGATGTATCGCAGTTAGCGAGCTCGCCTTCGTACTTGATGTTGATGCCTTCCATCTGGCCTTCGCCGAGCTGATGGAGCAGCTTGCCCATGAGCTGGCATACGCCCATGAACGGGCCGATGACGGCGCGCGTGGCCGCGGGTATCCGCGGGATGTTGATCGCGTAGCGCACGGGGTCACCCTTGAGCGCGGCGATGATCTCCTCTGCTATATCGGTAGAGGCGCTGATCTGGGCCTCGGTGGTTGATGCGGCCAGATGCGGCGTAACGATGATCTTTTCGCTCTTGAGCAGTGGGTTATCCGCTGGGGCCGGCTCCTTGGTGAACACATCGACGGCCGCTCCGGCCACTTTGCCGTCCTGCACCGCTTTGTAGAGCAGCTCTTCATCGATGATGCCGCCGCGGGCGCAGTTGATGATGAGTACGCTGGGCTTCATCTTGGCGATCTCCTTCTCGCCGAGAAGGCCCTTGGTGTTGGCGGAGAGCGGGAGGTGCAGGGTGATGAAGTCCGACTCCTTGAGCAGCTCGTCCAGGGAGACCATCTTCACGTCGAGGTTTTTGGCGAGATCTACGGAGACGAATGGATCGTACGCGATGATCTTCATCAACAGTCCTATCGCGCGCTTGGCAACCTCGGAGCCCACGTTGCCCAGGCCCACGATGCCCAGGGTCTTGTTCCTGATCTCGGTGCCCATGTACTCCTTGCGCTTCCACTCGCCAGCCCTGAGCTTCTGGTTCGCCTGCGGTATGTGTCGCGCCAGGGCCAGCATGAGGCCGATGGTGTGCTCTGCGGCGGAGATGGTGTTGCCGGTAGGTGCGTTGACTACCAGTACGCCGTTGCGCGTGGCGGCGTCCAGGTCGACGTTGTCCACGCCGACGCCGGCGCGTCCGATCACCTGGAGCTTCTTGCCCGCATCGATGATTTCTGCCGTTACCTTGGTCTCGCTTCTTACGGCGATGGCATCGTAGTTGCCGATGATGGCTTTGATGGCGTCTTTATCGAGCCCTGTTTTAACGTCAACTTCTGCGTATGCTTTAAGCGCCTCGACACCCTCTTTGGCGAGGGGGTCGGCAACTAGAATCTTAAAATGGTGACTCATATACCCCCCTTAAATTTTAGAAAATACTATTATTATAATCGTGTAATCGTGGCGATCTGTAGAAGCTCTCCCGTACGATGCCTAGCTCGCGGGAGAGCCGATTCCAATTTCCCCAGACTTCATCATTCCTCCTCATTCCTCCGCTTACGGCTTCTTTTACGATGAGATTCAGATCGGACAATCCTTACTGTATCGTTTCGATTGTCAGTATACGGTTACCATTATACCTGAAATTATACCTATTAAAAAGATGGGGGAGCATCGGCTTTCTGTCATTCTGAGTGAAGCGAAGAATCTCGTTTTTATCTGGCGATTCCTGTAGGGGCGGTTCGCGAACCGCCCCTACGACCACCACCGCCCTTGGGCCGCTTCCCCCTCTTTGTCAAAGAGGGGGCCAGGGGGAGTTCAAACATACCCCGTTTGACTCTAATGTTTATGCCACATATAATACTGGCATA
>CAYGXY010000194.1:0-5562 GCA_964354045.1 uncultured Dehalococcoidales bacterium | reverse complement strand
TTGCCGGCCATGACCTCATAAGCCAGGGGGAATCCCTCCGGGGTTACGATCAGGGCAATGACCACCTGCACGCAATCAAACCGCTTGTCCCGGCTATAGCCATGCTTACGTTTGTCGCCTTCCGGAAAGGGCGGATCGCTCTCAAAATACGTGCTGGTCAGATCATACAGGAGCACATCAAACTTCGCATTGAACAGATCTTTCCAACGTTGCGTCAGATGATCAAACAGCGCTCCCTTATGCTCCATCAGCCGGTCCAGACACTCATAGAGTTTATGGATCTCTGCCAGCTCAAAACCCGCTCCCAGAAGGTCCGCCATCGCGCCCTTCTCATACCAGTACCGATGCAGCCTCCATTCGCTGCCGGGCTCCATCAGACGATAACAACAAAGCGCCTGAACGATCAGATCCCAACGCGTCCCCTTGCGGCTCGGCGGTAACCTCTCCACAAAAAACTTATCCAAACCCAACTGCTCGTACAACTTACACGCTAACCAGCATGCACCCCATTGCCGGGGCCGGCGCAACTCCACCTCTTTCAGCCGAATCTGCACCACAGACGCATCATCGATCTCAGCAGGAAAATCCTCGGGAAACAGCGCCATCGTATGCACCGTGGCCGCTCCCTCCTCAAATACCTCGATCGTCTTGCGCCAGGCCTCACGCTGAGAGCCGTTAATCTCCCCAAGATAGAGAACCTGTCGCTGAACCACCCGTCCCCCCGATACCCGGCGGTTCTCCACCACGTTCCAGTACCGGTGCGCTTTCCCGTCCTTCTTGCGATTGGTGCAACGTAAAAACATGGTGCATGCAGAATACCACCCAGTGGATAACCCTGAAAAGAGGGTAGGTCTTCACTACATCCTGTTTAGGTCCGCTGCAGGCACTCCGGCCCTTGAAAATACATGACTTCCGACGTCAATAATTTTCCGAGAGGGCTGAATCCGCTAAGTCGGGCTAGTTAAGCCATCGGTTTCTTTTTTTTTCAGCGTGACTCGTGCCTCGGCACGAGTCATGACAGCTATGATCGTTGACTCTAGTAGCGACTGGTTTGTCTTTTTTTCATGGCGATCATTTCGCGCTTTCGCTTATAGAAACTCCGCTGAAGTCCTTTTATTCGAAGTCTGAGCCGGTGGAATATGGAATGCCTTAGAGCGTCTGCTTCTATGCATATTTCTTCGAAGCGCTTGGGCGTGATCTTTTCCAGTTCAGTGTAAGAAAATTTTGATATTATCTTCTCTACTTCCCTTGAGCGATTCCAATAATGGATCAGGCTGTGGTCAGCGCTTAGCTTCTCAAAAGAAGCGCACGCCGCCGAAAATCCATATTGCTCAACATACTCAATCTTCTTCGGATATAATAGCGAAAGCCGGTCGCATACTTTAAGAGCGACTTCGCATACAGCAAGTATATCCTTAGCGGCCAGTCCAATCACTCCAGCAATCCACATTTCCGATTGAATGCCGCAACCCTTTCGGTAGAGCTCTAACCAGTCAGGCGGAAAAGCGGTGTCCTTGCGATCAAAGAGAACCCTCTTGCCCTGCTCGCCTACAGAAGGTGGAACTGCTGATGCAAAGGTATCAGCATCGATATAGGTGATTTCAGTATCGGGAAAACGCTCCGCAGTGGCTTGAAGAAGCTTTATCTTCAGACGGTGAGGGAAGAACAAGTCGCCTTGCCATGCGCGGATGCAATGCCTTGTCGCTTCGATATTTTGGCAGCCGAAGGAAAATTTGTCTTTTGCATCAGTGAAAAAGATGAGTGATTCGGCGGGAACGCCTGCGTTTAGTAGCGAGAAGGCTGATAGATAAGCCATACGATGGAAGTTATCGCCGCCATATGCTTGGAGAAGAAACCTTCGTTTCATATCGCTTTTATTGAACGTTAAAGATGAGTCACGCCGGAAGCTGGCGTGGTAAAATATTAAATCCTTCACTTTCTTTATTTCCAAAACTTCCGCGCTCATGCCTACGAGGAATAAATTGAGCGCGATGATTCTTCTTATTTTCATGCTATCGCATGAATCGCATGCCACACCCGAACAGTATCGGCTAGCATAAACGGACGCACATAAATTCCTTTGGCTTCTGTAATGTGTGATAGCCGGTATAATGCATAAACGCGATTCTGATACGCCTAGATTGACAGCAGAACTGCTGCGATCAATAGGAATTAGCGCCGCTTCTTCTTCATCTGCCTGATACTACCTCTTTAAGTTATAAATGTAAAACATAAAATTAAGGGTTTCAGGGTTTTTGTGTATGCCTGAAGAAGGATTCCCGCCTTGGGGATGGTTACGGGTAGCGGCTAAATGACGTTCCTGAAGATGTTCCCCATAGTTGCCGAAGGGAAAAATCCTTTTCTCGAGGATAGGTATATCTTGGCGGGGTCCAGGATTGACAGTTTTGAGCGAAAAGTCCTTCATAAGAACTGACATTGTTCTGCGAAACGATGGTTTTGATATTTCTGAGGCTCTTCAATTTCCTTTATCTTCCGCTGAGCTTATTTCGCTTTTATTTTCGACCCTATCGCTGGATTAGCTGGATTAAGGGTTAACTTTTTCGAAATTCCTAATAATTTCAAGGCAATTTTGAAAATTCCTGGCTAATTTGGACAGTACTGTTGTAAAATATGAAAAAGTATGGGAGATTCATCAATAAAAAGAAGATATGCAAAATGCGCATAGGAATTGATGCCACGTCTATTTTTCTACGTAAAGGGGGGATCGGGTATTATACATATAACCTTTTGGAGCATCTTACACAAATAGACACGGAGAATGAATATATCTTATTTAAGACAACCCATCAACAAACGGAAACGCCCATCCCATTTCTTATGCGCCCGAATCTAAAAATCCTCTATACTGCAAAGTCTCTGCAAAAATGGAGATCTCATAAAGAACGAATCGACCTTTATCACGGGACCAACTTTCGTTTGCGCGGAAGAGGAAAAATTGGAAATGTCGTAACCATTCACGACCTCGCCTTCAAGGTTTATCCCCACTTTCTTAAAAAAAATTTTGGACAATTTCTTTCTTTTTTAAAAACCAAACGAGATGTTCATTTGTCTGACCGGGTGATCGCTGTCTCTCAGCATACTGCCAGGGACATTATGAAGTATTTTAAGATCGATCCCAAGAAAATAAGAGTCATTTATCACGGAGTCGAATCCTATTTTCGCCCCGATGTGGCTCCGGAATCCATTTCCGCAGTCAAGGAAAAGTATGGCATAGTGACACCAAGCTATATTTTATGGGTAGGGACTATCGAACCAAGAAAAAATCTCCAAGCCTTGCTCAAAGTTTATGGACAACTGAAAAATATCCATCAAAAATACAGTTTGGTTTTGGGTGGAGGGTGGGGCTGGAAATATGAAGAGATTCTCCCTGTAATCCAATCCCTGGGAGAAAAAGTAAAAATAACTGGATACCTTCCTCGAGAAGATCTCATTACACTTTATGCGGGAGCGCACCTCTTTGTCTATCCTTCGCTCTATGAGGGGTTCGGTATGCCGTTGTTGGAAGCCATGAAGTCGGGAGTTCCAGTGATTGCGTCGAATACATCATGCATCCCGGAAGTAGTGGGTGAGTCCGGAATTTTGGTCGATCCGTTGGACATTTCACAAATGGCTGGAGCGGTCATGCGGGTGTTATCCGATAAGGCGCTACGCACCTCCCTCAGAGAAAAAGGAATGGAAAGGGCAAAATTGTTTACCTGGAATCGGGCCGCTCAAGAAACGCTAAGAGTTTACCAGGAAATAGTCAAAAGCGCGTAAAAAGATGAGCTTGAAAGTCCTTATTATTAAGCTTCGTTATATCGGAGATACCTTAACCTTGCTTCCCGTACTCCGGGCCATTAAACAAAAAAGGCCGGACGCCCAAGTCTTTTTGATGATCTATAAGGGCACGGAAGGAATCCTGGCTTATCAGAAGGGAATTGATGAAATTATTACCGCGAATCGGGAAGAAATGAAGCGAAAATCGCTTTTTCAAAGGATCCGATATAATGTAAAGATTTTAAAAGATGCATATCAAAAGAAGTTTGACTGGGTCATTGATCTTACCTCTTCGGACCGAAGCGCTCTGATTTCTCTGGCTACGCGGGCTCCCAAACGAATTGGAGCACCCCTGGGAAATCTTCTGGAACGGTTTGCGTATCACGAATTGATCCAGGGAGATCCGAAAAAGATCCATATCATCGACTACCAGTTAGGCAGCTTAAAAAAGCTGGGATTCCCACCTCAGGAAGCGGACATGGTCCTGTTTGTTCCCGATGAGATCGAAAAAAGGATCCAGGAACAGTTCGCCTCCGTTCTTGATTCCCATCCCCTCGTTGTCATCCATCCAGGGGCGCGACGCCGCCTGCGCCAGTGGAGAGCCGAACGCTTTGCCCAGATCGCTGACCGGTTAATAAAATCGTATAATGCCCATATCATCCTTCTTGGCGGGCCAGGGGAAGAAAAAAACTTGGATCAGGTGGAAGCCAAAATGGCTGAGAAACCGGGGGGCAAAACAACTTCCCTTCCACTCATTGAAGTAGCCGCATTATTAAAACACGCCAAGCTTTTTATCGGCAATGATACGGCAACAGGCCATATTGCCGCAGGGGTTGGAACGCCCCATATTATCTTGTTTGGTCCGAGTTTTCCTCATCTTTGGGCGCCGAGAGGAGCCAAAGGGATCTCCATTTTCAAGTCTCCCGATTGTTGTGGATGTCGCCAGATCTCCTGTGTGAAAAAGGAAAATCCTTGCATGGATTGGATCACTGTGGAAGAGGTTTGGGAAGCGGTGGGAGAATTGCTATGAGTAGGCTTCCTTGGCTGGATAAACACATTTTTCACATCTTTTTGATCACCCTTTTTATTATGCCTTTCTCCATCACCCTCAATGAGATATTCATGGACCTGACTATTTTTTTATGGACCCTTCGGCTGATAGTCAACAGAGAAAAGATAAAAATTCCCCCTTTAGGCTGGTTTTTCTTAATCTTTCTTTTTGTTGCGCTTTTAAGCGCTATCGCCTCAGACTACACGAATCAAGCGTTCAGAGGCGTGTGGGAGATTACTCGCTATACGGTTACTTTTTTCATAGTCATCAGCACAGTGAAATCAAATGAACAAACCCAAAAGGTAATTTGGACACTCATTGTTTCCACGGGACTGTGGGCCCTTATGGGAATGATTCATCAATTCCTCATTGTCAAAAGGGTTTTATTTGAACTGTTAAAGTTTTTTTCCATTGGCAATAAGAATGCCATTGGACAATACCTGCAAATGATACTTTCCCTGATGGTGGGATTATTTATTAGCAACGCATTTGGTCGCCAAGGAAGGAAGGCATTCATTGCCGTTTTATTCATTTGTTTATTGGGTCTCTTTTTGAGTGGTTCCAAGACGATGTGGGTGGCTTTTATCCTAACGTTATTCATTTTTGGCGTATTGAAAAGATCTCGCCAAATTTTCATAGGAGTCGGATGCATTGTGCTTGCGTTAATGGTGACCACTTTGGTCAGTGATCGAGTTCGCACCCTGAATATAGATATTTTGAAATCTATCGAAGCC
>CAYGXY010000193.1:0-7220 GCA_964354045.1 uncultured Dehalococcoidales bacterium | reverse complement strand
TTTGTCAAGGTAAGAATGCGTAGTAGTGGCAATCAAACGACCCGCACGTCGACGAGGGTGTGCAGAGGGTCTTCCCTCTGCCGGGGTGATAGGGGTGTCCCCTAATTTTATTAAAGTCCCCCAAAGTATGGGGGACTAGCAGGGGGTTTGGATAATGATTCCCCCAAGTCTGGGGGATTACAGGGGGTTGGATGATAAATCGATACACGACTATGATATAATCGGGATTTGTGAGAAACATGAAATTGGAAATAGAGAAACAGCTGCCTCAGGAAATAGTCCTCTTCCTGCGCACAGCAGGCGAGAAGGCTGTTGCTAATGATTATAAACTATACCTCGTCGGCGGAACGGTCCGCGACCTGCTGCTGCAACGTCCCAGCCTGGACCTGGACCTGGTGCTGGAGGGCAACGCTATCAAATTCGCGCGGCAGCTGACGGCCAGGACCGGGGGTAAGCTAACGATACACCAGCAGTTCGGCACTGCTAATTTCCGCCAGGGCGAATTCACCATCGATATCGTAACGGCGCGCTCCGAAACCTATACACACCCCGGCGCGCTGCCCACGGTTCAACCCGCGAAGATTAAAGACGATTTAAGCCGCAGGGATTTTTCCGTTAACGCCATGGCCATCGATCTGTCCCCTGTCGCATTCGGACAGCTCCTCGACTTCCACGGCGGCACAGCCGACCTGGAGAAGAAACTCATTCGCATACTGCACAAGAGAAGTTTTATCGACGATGCGACGAGGATTTTCAGGGCGATACGCTTCGAACAGAGGCTGGGTTTCAACATCGAAGACGGCACCGAGCGGCTGCTGCGCAAGAACATCGCCATGCTGAACACCATCAGCGGAGACCGTTTAAGAAACGAGCTCGAGCTGCTCTTAATGGAGGAACGCCCGGAGGAAGCCTTGGACCGCGCTGATGGTCTGGGTGTGCTGCGGCAGATCAATCGCTCGCTGCAAAGCAATAAATGGCTAGCGGATAGGTTCGATGAGGCACGAAGGCGATACATATCCAGCCCCGCCGTATATTTCGCACTGCTGACTTATGACCTCGGCAGGGAGGATGCCGAAGCGATATCCGAACGCCTCAACCTGTCCGGAGATTGGAAACGCATCGTGCTCGGGGTAGCCAAGATCAACGATGACATCCATAAGCTGGCAGACCCCGCTATTTCACCCAGCACTGTCTATCGATTCCTCAAACGCTATCCTGTAGAGGCTGTATCTGCCTGCTTCTTCTCCGATGAATCCCAGATCGTGCGCAGCCAGATAGAGAGATATCTCAAAGAGTTACAGTATGTCCAGATCCATCTCACTGGAAACGATTTAAAAATGATGGGCGTTGAGACGGGGCCCCGCCTGGGAAGGATACTGAAGGCACTCCAAGACGCGAAGCTGGATGGCTTAGCTGATACCAGAGAGGATGAGGAGACCTTTGTGCGATACTGGCTGCAAACCCATCGATAACGAACCTTTAAAAAGAGTCTTTCACCCTCATCGTGGCCTCTCCCTGCGGAGGGAACTCTAGCCCTCACCCTAGCCCTCTCCCCTGCGTAGGGCGAGGGGATTGAGAAAAGAGGTTCAGGAGAGAGTTCTCTCCTAACGGGGTATTAGGGGTGTCCCCTAATTTAACAAAGTCCCCCAAAGTGTTGGGGGACTAACAGGGGGGTTGGATGTTGTTTCCCCCTTTCAAGGGGGATATCAGGGGGTTGACTTGCACTTAATCAAATATTTAAATACTAAAAAGGAGCTGACTGCAAATGAGCGATATATGCGATATCTGCGGCGAGCCATTGATCGATGAAAACGTTTCCGGTTGCACTTTGTGCGGCAGAAAGTTCCACATGACTTGGAACACCGATAAACCCGTTGAAAATTGCGGACAGATATGGTTCGATCCCCGCTCCACCGGAATGGGCTTTGTATGCAAGATATGTGTTGAGGAGAATCCCTGGATAAAGGACGCGACCATCCAATTCGAGCAGCCGCCGAGCTAGCCCCTATCCAGCCACCCCGTGATTTCCTCCGGCAAACGGCCTGCATGGCCAGCCTTAAAAGTACAGAGAGGTAACGACGAGAGGAACACGCCCCCGTATTTCTTCGTGCTTACCCTGCTGTCGAGGATGACGACCACGCCACGGTCGCTCTTGCTGCGGATGAGGCGTCCGAAACCCTGCTTGAACTTCAGCGCCGCCTGAGGCACAGCGTATTCGTTAAACGGATCATTGAAAAGCTCGGATCGCGATACGAAGACGGGGTCTGTGGGCACGCTGAAGGGAAGCTTGGCTATTACCAGCACGCTCAGGGAGTCCCCCGCGATATCCACGCCCTCCCAGAAGCTGGAGGTGCCCAGCAGCACGGTGCGTGAATCCTCCTTTAGGGACCTGATCAGTTGGCGCGGCGAGCCATCGACCCCCTGCGCCAGGACCAGGATATCCTCCCCGTTAAGCTCCCCGCGAATGGCCTCATAGCTGGAGCGCAGAGCGGAATGGGATGTAAACAGGGCCAGGGTCCTTCCTTCCGCTGCTCGACAGATATCTATCAATGCCTGTGTAACTGCCTTCTGATAACCCCGCGCGCTCGGTTCAGGGATATCATCCGGTATGTAAACCAGCGCCGCATCCTCATAATCAAATGGGGAGCCGAGCATTATCTCCCTGGCATCGCTGAACCCCAACCGATCCCTTATGTATTCGAAACTGCCTTCCACACTTAAAGTAGCGCCGGTCAATACCACACATTCTTTGTTGGTGTATAAATCTTTCTCCAGCGCCGTCGACACTTCAAGCGGTACCGCATGCATGGTGACATATTCCTCGAGCGCGGATAGCCAGTATATTCTGTCCTCTTCTTCACCCGAAGAAACCCAGCCTATCCCCTGACGCAGATCCTGCCCGCGATGTATCGCAGAAGATATCTCTACAACAAGATTATCGTGATCTAGCATGCTGTCCAGCGGCTCAATGGCGGCGTTCAGGCGTTCAAGTCCAGCGCCTATGTCCTGCAACGCCAGACCCATATTCTCTCCAGCGAGCATAACCCCCTGCCATTCCGAAGCCTGACGCTTTTCCGAAGTAATGCGCAAGCGGCGCTCATAGCCTCTGCTGTCCTGCGCATGCACCTCTAAGAACTTCCGGAGCGCATCGAATAGCTCAAGCAGGTGATCGCGACCCCGCTCCATCAGCTGATATACATCGCCGACCATCTCTCCGATTTCATGCTGGCGCGTCAACGGAACGGCGCTGCCCCTGAAGTGCTCGGCCAGCTCAAAGAGCAGCCCGCCGTAGCGCCCCCCACCGTCGCGCTGGCCCAGCCGGTCGAAGTAGCCCCTCAGGTCGCGCTCTTCGACCTCCACCCCCCACTGCTCCGTGGCCTCCTCCTCCAGATTGTGGGCCTCATCGATTATGAGGTGGCTGCAGTCCGGCAATATACCGCTGTTGGAGACGATATCCGACAGCAGCAGGGCGTGGTTCACTACTACCAGATGAGCATTCTCCGCACTGCGCCTGGCCCTGTAAAGGTAACAATGCCCGCGCCGCTGATACGGGCAAATAGGCCCCAGACAGCTTTCCGACTGGGCGCTTACGCGGCCCCATAACGACTGCTCATCCTTCCTCAAGCTGAGCTCGGCGCGATCCCCGCTCTCCGTTTGCGACAGCCAGATAAGGATGCGAGCCATGAAGCTGGCCTCCTCCCGCGGCAGGGAGCGCCCGCGCCTGTGCAGGTTCCAGCGCCTCATACAGAGATAGTTGCTCCGGCCCTTAAGCTGCACATAGCGGAACTTCACATCATTGAGCGCCTTTTCCAGATCCGGTATATCCTTGCCAATAAGCTGCTCCTGCAGATTTATAGTGTTAGTAGATACCACCACAGGCAAGCCGTTACTGCTTGCGAAGACGATCGCCGGCAATAAGTAAGCGATGGATTTGCCCGTTCCCGTGCCCGCCTCCACGATGAGCCTTCCACTTTTATTCATGGCCTCCGCCACAGCCCTCATCATCGTCTGCTGCTCTTTGCGATATTCGAATCCAGCCATGGATTTGGCCACCTCGCCGTCATCCTCCAGCATGGCTGCCAGCCGGTTCACATCGAGCATTTCACGCTTAGGTTTGGAACGTAACCTCTCCTCTTTCTCTTTCGACAGTTCATATATCTTTAATGCCGGCTCGCCTGTAATAGAAAATACATCGCCGAGCTTCTCCTCCGACACCGTGCGAAAGAGGCGGCCAATGGGCCAGTCAGCACCCATGCCAATATGATCCAGCTCGGCAATTATCGACGGGTCAAAGGAACGCAGCTTATCGAGCAGCGCCAGGAATACATCCTTGGCGGCCGTGGCATCATGAAGTGCGCGATGATACTGCACGGATGAAACGCCCAGCTCCGCGGCCAGCGTGGTCAGACGGTAGTCAGGCAACACAGGCATAACAATGGTCGCCAGCTCAAAAACATCGTAAATCTGGCCCCGCGGCGCCACATCCTTTTCAGCAAGGAACGCCAGGTCAAACCCGATGTTCTGACCGATTATTGTAGAATCAGCGAGGAATGCGACTAGTTCATTGAGCACCATTGGCAACATCGGCGCCTTTTCCAAATCGCTGTCCTTTATGCCAGTGAGGATCTGGATGCGGTACGGCACCGGTCGCGACGGTTTCACCATGGAGTGGTAAGTGTCGATCACTCCATCGAGATTAAACTTTACGGCGCCGACCTCGATGATTTCATCATTTTCAGGATCGAGTCCTGTGGTCTCAAGGTCGAGAGAAACAAATATCTCATTCATTTATATAAATAGACTTCTCAATCTTAATTATCGCTATTCGATGACAGATGATCCTGAGCCGAACGTTCGAGCTTTTGATTTTTCCTTCGCCGCATCATCCAGAGCAATACTACACCCGCAATAATAAGCGCAATGCCGATTGCGATCAGCACCCAACCCCACCACGGCACGCCGCCAAGCAACTCACCCAGTGAAGGCCAGTGCCTGAACACGCTATGCGCGAGATAGCAGCCTATAAGCGTCTTCGGCAGATACCCCGTAAACGTCGCCAGGAGATATTTCCAGTAGGGGAAACGCAACGCTCCGGCTACGATACCTACCACATCAACCGGCAGGAATGTCAGAGCGAAGAAGAAAATGGCCAGGCTACCATAGCGCTTCATCCAGTCCTCCGCCTTGCGGTACCATATGGACTGCTGCTTGTGTATTACGGCGGCGCCTCCGTAGCCTGCCAGATAGGCGGTGAACTGCCCCAACGCCGAACCGGAGGCCGACGCCAGAGCGACAAGAGCCCAGTTCGACGCGCCACTGGCCGCTATAGCGCCTACGATGACGAATCCGAACACGGGGAAAAAAATCGATGAACTGGCGATGAATGATGTCAGAAACGCGCCGAGGGCTCCATACTGCTCGAATCCCTTCAGATAGTGAGACGCCTGGAGGACTCCATAGCTAAGCCCAGCCACGGCTATAATGATCAGCGCCCCAAGCAGCCATCGCTTCCTCCTGCTCATCTGATCAGCCCTGGATGAGGCATGGTGAACGAAATCAGCAAGACGATCAGTCAGACCGTGAAATAGTTTTGACAATATAAGTCTCCAGCCCTATATCGCGTAATGCTCGATACAACACCTTAGCTCTAATACGGTCCGGCAGCAGGGTGAACAGCGTGGGCCCCGACCCTGCCAGATGCACCTCCTGAGCGCCGGCTGACATAAACTGTTTCCAGTACCACTCCATACCCTCGTACATATCGAAAGCGATGGAATCGAACGCATTGTACACGGGAAGCCCGTCTCTCATGACATTCCTCTCAATGGCCGACACTGCCCTCTTCGTATGCTCCCCCTTGCTATAATGCGACGGACGCAACGCGCCATACATAGCGCTCGTCTTTAGATCAGGAACTTGAACCGACGGACTCACCAGCACAACCCAAGACTCAGGCAGCGGCGGCAACGGCGTAACCCTCTCGCCGCGACCCTCAGCCAGAGCCGTACCGCCTTGAACAAAATACGGAACGTCGGAGCCGAGAGCGGCTGCCATTTCGACCAACGCTTCGATCGAGAGCTTCAGTTTCCAGAGTTTGTTTAAAGCAACGAGCACAGTTCCTGCGTCACTCGAGCCACCACCCAGTCCCGCAGCTACAGGAATGCCCTTCTTTAGTGTAATCTTCGCGCCATTCTTATATCTGGATTCTTTTTTCAGAAGCTTCGCGGCTCTAAACGCCAGATTATCGGACGAACGCAACTCAGCATTGTCACAATCGATACTTAAATAAGATGCCAACTCGAACTGAAGGGTGTCCTTCAAATCGATTTCCTGTAGTATGCTAGATATCTCATGATAGCCATCCTTGCGTCGGCCCAGCACCTCGAATGTAATATTAATCTTAGCGTACGCGTATGCCTTAATCATTGTTTCCCTGCAAAGGCGCGGTAAAGCGCCGCCCATTCCTCGATACTCAGCGTCTCTGCCCGTCGTCGCGGGTCTATCCCCGCGCTATCGAGCAAATCGCCCGCCTCAGCCGTCGTTAACTTCAGTCCATGCGACAACGAATTGCGCAGCTGTTTGCGCGGAGTCGAGAAACCTCCCCGGACTACATCAAAAAATGCGGCCTCATCTTCTACCTTAACTGGTGGATCCCGATAAACATCTATGCGCACGATAGCGGAATCGACCTTTGGCTGCGGATAGAAACCAGTCGGCGAAATGTACTCTACTATCGAAGGACGGCCGTAAAGCTGCACACCTACACTGAGAATACCCATATCCCCCGGCTGAGCAGCAACCGACTGCGCGACCTCTTTCTGCATGACGGCGACGATAAGCGCGGGTTTGTGCTTCGCTTCTAGGAAATGACGCAGCACCGCCGATGCTATGTTATACGGCAACGCGCCGACAACTTTATACGAAATATCGCCCGGAATGAACGACTCGGGCGCCCAACTCAATATATCCGCCTCAACGATCGCTACATGGGGCGACCCCGCGAACATCTTCCTAAGCGCCGCGGCCATCGCGCTATCCAATTCAACAGCGATGACCCGGCCCGCACTCGCAGCCAGTTCTTTGGTCAACACCCCCAGGCCCGGGCCGACCTCAACCACCAAATCACCGTGGGTAAGCCCCACCGCGGAGACAATGCTACCCAGCGCATGTTCGTCAACGAGGAAGTTCTGCCCAAGCCCCTTCTTGGCACGGAGGTCAAG
>CAYGXY010000192.1:0-4145 GCA_964354045.1 uncultured Dehalococcoidales bacterium | reverse complement strand
ACGGAGACAAGAATAAATGCATATATTTCTGGACACAGCCAATATCGAGCAGATACGGCAGGCCGCCAAGCTGGGGCTTATCAGCGGCGTGACTACAAATCCCAGCCTGGTCTCCAAGGAAGGGTCATCGAACCTCAAATCGAGGATACTTGAAATATGCTCCATTGTGGATGGCTCTGTTTCGGTTGAGGTATTGAGCCTGGATGTAGAAGGAATGGTCAAAGAGGCGAGAGAGCTCGCTTCATGGCACAAGAACGTTACAGTGAAGATACCGGTATCGGAGGCAGGATATGAGGCCGTAAGCGTCCTGTCCAGGGAGAACATTAAAACCAATCTGACACTGTGTTTCTCCCCCACCCAGACGCTGCTCGGCGCCCGAGCTGGAGCCACATACGTCAGCCCCTTCGTCGGCAGGCTGGACGATATAGGCCACCGCGGCATGGATGTGGTCTCCGAAACCGTTGAGATATTCACGAAACACAACTTGAAAACACAGGTGATAGCCGCCAGCATAAGGCATCCGCTTCACGTGATAGAAGCAGCCAGAGCCGGCTCTCACATCGCAACCGTGCCTTACGATGTGTTGATGAAGATGATGAAGCATCCCCTCACCGACATCGGCATAGCACGCTTTATTGAAGACTGGAAGAAGGTGAAACCATGACGACAATGAATACAACGAACTCAATGAATATCAGCGAACTTGAGTCCAAAACGCGCGAAGAGTTGCTGGAGGTAGCCAAGACTATGGGCCTGACCGGCTATACCGGACTGAAGAAACAGGACCTTGTTCTGAAGCTCCTTCAGGCCAGCGCCGAGCTGCAGGGCAATATCTTCGGCGGAGGCGTCCTTGAGACCATGGACGAGGGTTACGGCTTCCTGCATCAGGAGAAGCTCAAACCCGGTGTGAACGACGTCTATGTCTCCCAATCACAGATACGACGCTTCGGGCTGAGGACCGGGGACATGATCACAGGACAGGTAAGGCTGCCCAAGAACGGAGAGAAATACCACAGCCTGCTGCGCATAGAAGCCGTGAACGGCATCGATCCTGAACTGGCCAAGGGACGGCCTTTCTTCAACGCGCTGACCCCTATATTCCCAAACAGGATGATAAAGCTGGAGACGACCCAGAGCAACCTGGCCACGCGCTTGATGGACATGATAGCCCCCGTCGGCCGGGGACAGCGCGGCCTCATAGTTTCCCCGCCAAAGGCCGGCAAGACCATGCTCCTAAAACAGATAGCCAACGGCGTCGCAACCAACTATAACGATATCCACATCATGGTGTGCCTCATCGGCGAGCGCCCTGAGGAGGTCACCGACATGGAGCGTTCAGTGAAGGGCGAGGTCATAAGCTCAACCTTCGATGAGCCGGTGGAGAGCCATACCAAGGTGGGAGAGCTGGCCCTGGAGCGCGCCAAGCGGCTGGCGGAGCACGGGAAAGATGTTCTTATACTGCTCGATGGCATCACACGCCTCACGCGCGCCTACAACCTGGCCCTGCCGTCCAGCGGACGCACGCTGTCCGGCGGTATCGATTCGGTATCTCTGTACCCGCCCAAGCGTTTCTTTGGCGCCGCGCGCAATATCGAGCAGGGCGGATCGATAACGATCATCGCAACGTGTCTTGTTGACACGGGCAGCCGCATGGACGATGTGATCTACGAAGAGTTCAAGGGCACCGGGAACATGGAGCTGCACCTGGACAGGAAGCTGGCCGAGCGCCGCATATTCCCGTCCATGGACCTGGTCCGCAGCGGCACCCGTCGCGAGGAGCTCCTCATTGATGAAGGCACCCTGCAGAAGATATGGCTTATGCGCCGCGTGGCCAATCTCGTTGCCGCCAATTCCCAGAGCCCTACCGAGGCCACGGAGCGCATCCTGGACAGGCTCTCTAAGACCGCCAACAACGCCGAGTTCCTGGCCACTCTCACCAAAGATATATAACAATATAGAGGGGCAGAGCGGTACGCTGACCACCGAGGACATGCTCTTTGTGAACCACAGCACCTGGGCCCACATCCTGCTGGAATCGGCGCGACTCTTGAAGATGCCTGTGACCAAGCTGCTGACTAAGAAGGAGATCGCGGCTTTGAACGGGAAGGCTAATCCGGAGGGTGTGATAATTTAAAAGCTGTGCACTTTACTATTTAGGACGACACATCACCAGGAAGGAAACTTCAGCAGTAAAAACCAGCTCTCCCCGTTGATTGAATAAATTATTTTGAGCCGTTACTATGCCGCAACCTGGTTGGGTCTTTGACGGCCTAGCCTCCAGGCACTTAACCTTACTGTAAATTTCATCATTAGGCCGCACCGGCGCATGCATTTTGATATTGTTCCAGCCGAGCCCGCTTACGGCGGCTGTAGGCTCTTCCATGTGATGTGCCAGCCAGGAAACTATGCAGAACAAGTGAGCGGAGCAGGCAACAAGGCTGCCAAAAAGCGATTTCGCTGCAGCCTCGCGGTCTGTATGATACGGACGCGGATCCCAGCGCCGCCCCACTTCCATAATTTCCTTTTCCGTGACCAGATACCGATCTACGGATTCGATGATTTTGCCAACCCAATAGTCTTCGAGATACCACATATCTTTTCCCCTTGTTCTTCAGTGTCTTGGCATCACTCACACGGAATTCTGACGCAAGAGAGGTTGAGTGTCAATATATCTTATGTCGAATCCAGAAGGATAGAATCAAACGCAACGGAAGATTGTTTGGAAGAGCGTACTGCTGTTATAATCCCAATGAATATCGTTCCTTAATATGTTTCGGGAGGTCACCATGCTGGTAACCAGATTGCAAGAGATAGAGAAAACTGTACCTGTAATGGAAGGTGCTAAAGATATCTATAAACAGGTTCCTCTCTCTACAAAGGATGGAGTTCCCACATTTTCATTCCGGGTATTTACAATCAAGCCGGGAGGGCACACACCTTTTCATCAGCATCCGTTCGAACATATGAACTACGTAATTACAGGTAGAGGAATCCTGGTTACAGCCGGCCGGGAACTTGAGTTAAATAAGGGTGATTTCGCTCTGGTGCTGCCTGATGAAAAACATCAATTCAGAAATACAGGCAAAAGCGACCTGGTAATAATCTGTGCTGTTCCAAAAGAATATGAGTGATAATTCATACCAGAAGTTGATGTATCGACTGCACATTCTACTACTGATTGTCCCCAAGTGACGGAGGTTCGAACGCTTGAACTGTTTCTAATGTATGAGACGTAACTGGTTGTTGAGAGTGGAAATCAAAACAGCCCGTCTGTTCACCTCACTTGACTTGACAGGGGCGAAAGGTGTTTAATCTTTGTTGCTAATTTAGTCGTATTTTGTTATTCTCTATGCGCCCCATATCTGGCTTACCAGAAAAGTCTTAGTAAACTGGAGGCTGTTAATGCAGGAGATTCCCAGGTATTTTCGCGCACAATACACTGACCGGTTTATGAATTCTGCGCGAGGAATCGGGGTAATGATGATCCAGATGGAACTGGAGTTCAATTCTCATCTGGATGTTGACAGGCTTTCAAAGGCTCTGGATCTTACTCTTGATGCCGAACCGGTACTGGGATGCCGTTTTGTGATGCGGTGGTGGCGTCCCTACTGGGAGAGGCTGGATGCGGGTAGCAGGGATGTGCTTACCGTTGCTGAGGATACTCTTGCATACGAAGGGTTCAAACACTCTCCTATAGACCCATATACTGGGCCACAGATAAAGGCATGTCTGCTGCGAACAACGGACAGGGATCTTCTGCTGATCAAGGTTGCACATGAGGTAGCTGATGCCAGTGGCGTTAAGCAGATAGCTAAAATGATTTCATCTACCTATTCAGCGCTAGCGCATGATCCTGAATACCGACCTGAGCCGAACATATATGGAGATAGAAGCATATGGCAGGTATTGCGTCATGTGCCCTGGCACGCCTATCCGAATATATTATATGACTATTATGCCGTGTATACGATCCCATGTCTTTTTCCGGTCGTGTCAATCCACCTGCCTGTAATAGCAGATGACGACAGGACGCTGGAGTATATAAGCTGCACAGTTCACGAGGACCTATTGAAAAACATAATTGAATACGGGCGTCAGCGCAATGCAACGATTAACGATGTCCTTATGGCAGCATTCTTTCACGC
>CAYGXY010000191.1:0-5800 GCA_964354045.1 uncultured Dehalococcoidales bacterium | reverse complement strand
CGTGCTCGAGGTGATGGGCAAATTGCGCAAGTACACCACGATCTTTTATTCCACCCACATCCTGGATGATGTTCAGAAAGTCAGCGATACGGTCGTCATCCTGGACAAGGGCGCGCTGGTGGCCCAGGGTCCGGTCGAGGAGCTGCTGGCCAGGGGCGAAGGCAACGTCTACGCCGTGATCATAAGAGGCGACGTGGACAGCGCCCGCCAGCGCCTGTCGGCGCAGGGCTGGGTGACCGGGATCCAGGAGATCTCCCGTAACGGGTCCACGACCTGGAACGTCAGCGTGACCGACACGGCGACGGCGGAGGCACAGCTTCTGCGGCTGCTGCTCGCCGACGAGCACATGACCGTGACCGAGTTCCTCCGCAAGCAGCACGGGTTGGAAGAAATCTTTATGCAAGTGATTGCCGGTGCAGAACACCGGGAGGGGGGCAAGAATGTCCGCGAATAGCGCTCTGATAGCGGTGCGCGAGAGAGGCTGGAGGATGGGCCTGGCCAACATGCTGGCCAAGGAGAGCTGCGCTTGGTGGCGGACGCGACGGTGGTGGATCCAGTGCCTGCTGTGGCTGCTCCTGTTGAACGGCACCATGGCGCTGAACATCAAAGATGGGCAGCGTGCTGCTAATGCCGGCCTGAGCTTTCTGATGATTGCAGGGCTCGCCGTGCCTATCGCCGCCATCAGCATGGGTCAGGATTCGATCCTGGGTGAGAGACACTCGGGACGGCCGCCTGGGTCCTGTCCAAGCCGATGAAGAGGACGGCCTTTGTCCTGGCCAAGCTGATCGCCCTGGGGCTGGGCCTGCTGGTTACAGGGATCGTGCTGCCGGGTGTCATTGCCTATCTCCAGCTCAGGGCTAATGGCTTGCCTCACCTGCCGGTGTTCGACTTCGCCGAGGCGATGGGGCTGGTCTACCTCCACGTCCTGTTCTACCTGACGCTGGCGCTGATGCTTGCCACGCTGTTCCATGGACGGGGCCCGGTATTGGCGATCACCCTGATGGTCCTGATGGCGGGGTTGATGGTTTGGAGTTATGCGCTGGTCGACAAGTACGCGCCCTGGCTGCTGGCGGTCCTGCCTTGGGATCTGGTCATGCCTAATGGTAGCAACGTACCTATGGCCGGGCTGGTGGCGGTTGGCCAGCCGCTGCCGACGGTGACGCCGATCATTGGAACTGTGGCGTGGTGTGTGCTGTTCGTGGTCGTGGCCATCTGGCGCTTTCGCCGGGAGGAGTTCTAAGATGGAGTTGACCTTTATGGTGTTTGAGCGGCGTAGCCGCCCAAACACCATAAAGTCCCATGAGGGAGGAGCTTGGCGATGAAACACCTTTACTTGCGTTTCTTGTTGTGTGTGATGATACTCTCCCTGGTGATGGCGGCTTGCTCATCGCCAACGTCTCAGCCAGTGCCCACGCCCGCCCCGCCGCTTGACTCTTTGAGCGCCGGGCAGCCTCAGCCGGCCAGGACCGAGGAGATCACCTTCCAGTCCGGATCCTTCACGTTGGTGGGCGACCTGTGGTTCCCGGAAGGGACAGGCCCATTTCCGGTCATCCTGCTCAACCAGGGCAGCGGGATGGATGCCCGCACCAACCGGGGTTACTCTCCGATGTTGGAGCGCATGCTGCAGGCCGGCTATGCGGTCTTCTCCTGGGACAAGCCCGGCGTGGGCAAGTCCATCGGGCAGCTCAGCGACGCGCGCGTGCTGCATGAACGAGCCCAGATCCTCCTGGATGCCATCGAGGTCATGAAGGCACACCCCGACATCGACCCGCAGCGGATCGGGTTGGAGGGTGGGAGCCAGGCCGGGTACGTGATGTCCCTGGTGCTTTCGACGAGCCAGGATATCGCCTTCATGATCTGCGACTCCTGCCCAGGGATGTCCGGCGTCGACCAGACCACCTACCAGTACATGGCCATGGCGCTCTGCACGGGAACGCCGGAGGGCCAGGCCGGCCGGCGGGCGGAACTCCTCGCCGAGCTCGACGCAGCCCGCACCTACGAGACCTACGGTCAATATGCACACTACCGTGAAGTGATCGAAGCCCTCTTCAGCACCGCATCGAGTGTACCTCAGGGCCATGGGTGTGAGGTCGTGCCTGAAGAAGCCTGGCGCCTGAACGACCCTGAGAAGGAGACATGGTGGGATCCCATGGGGGTCATCCGGCACACAACGATCCCGGTGTTGGTGCTACTTGGCGATCAGGACAGGCGTATGGATCCGCTACAGGCGGCGTATGCGTGGAGGGAGGCCCTCGAGGCAGCAGGTAACCCGAACTCCCGCGTGGAGTTGTTCGCCAACGCAAACCACGACCTCGCCGTGTCGGAGACCGGCTGTCCGGACGATGACCTGCAATGGCTCGACGAGTACGTGAAGGCCCGGGGATACGAGTCGCTGGCCGCGGCGATGGCGGCGGCCCAGGAGAACCCCGAGCTGATGAACCAGTTCCCGTTTGCGCCGGGCTACCTGGACACGGTGGAGGAGTGGTTGAGGGGTTTGGGCCGGTGACCACTTGAATCAAGACAAGTCGTGGTAGCTTTCACGGAGAGATCATGAAAAAAATGCATCGCATTGGTTTGTTCCTGCTGTTCCTAGGCTGCGGGCTGCTGGTGTTTGTGGTCTTTAGCCACTACTTTCCCATCTTCGAGGGCAGGGTAGACATAATCGGAAGGGTGGTCGTCGCCAGCGCGTTCCTGGCGGCGGCACTGGCTGCCCGCCGCAGCAAGCGGTTCAAAGGGTATTGGCTGGTGCTGTTTGCCTATTTCACGGCGCTGACCGCCATCAGCATCGACCGCTATCTCAGTCTCAGCAAGTGGATCCTTCCTGCACTGGACGTGGAGGGCAACTCACCTGCGGGTTTGACGATCGAGAAGCTGGAGAGCTCGGTGCTAAGCATCGTTGTCATCCTGGCGCTAAACCTCCTGGCAGGTCAAAGGCTGGGGTCGCTGTATATCCGGCGCGGCAACCTGCGGCTGGGCCTGACTGTGGGCTTGCTCGCTCTTGTGGTGATGCTCGCCACAGTCATTCCCGTCACAGAGCTGTTTTTCGAAGGCGTGAACCTCAGCTGGGCGCGCATGCTGCCCTGGATGCCGTGGGTGCTGATCTGTGTGCTGGCAAATGCATCCAACGAAGAGCTGCTTTTCCGTGGCTTGTTCATTGGCAAGATGGAGCCGTTCTTGGGCATGCTCGCCACGAACGTTGTGACAACGATCCCTTTCACGTTGATGCACTCCCTTGTGGATTATACTCCAGACACGTTTGTTTTTCTCACCTTGCAGGTCCTGCCGCTGTCGCTGGCATGGTGCTGGTTGATGCAAAAGACGAACAGCATCTGGGGCTCTATTCTGTTCCATGCGGCTATGGACATTCCCATCTTTGTCGGGCTTTTCTCACGTATGTAGAAGATGTGGCGCAGGCATTATGGGCGCATTGAGCATCGTCTTTGGGATCATCCTGATTGCGACCTGGTGCGATCCGCGTACGGTACTGACCTTCTTCTTGGTTGTGGCGATCTTTGCCATAGTAGGCGGCTTTATCCAGGCGGTCCTGGCAGTCGCGAGGCGGGTGAAGGCGAACAAGAAGTCCTGAGAGATCATCGCCTCGTCGCATCGGATGAGGCGCAACTTGACAAGCTCCCTGTTGGGATGCACAATGTTACCTGGTGGTCGTGTGACTGCCAGGTCACTTTTTGGGGCTGTCGTCATGCTTGAGGCTACGTCGTCCGACTTGTGCCTTCAAAAGGAGGGTCACCATGAGCGTCATAGAAGTCAACCATCTCACCAAGTACTATGGCAAGTCCCGGGGGATCATCGATCTCTCGTTTGGCGTGGACGAGGGAGAGATTTTCGGTTTCATCGGGCCGAACGGCGCGGGCAAATCGACCACGATCCGGTTGCTCTTGTCGCTGATCCATCCTACCAGCGGCAGTGCTACCATCTTTGGCAAGGACTGCATCAAGTATGGGCCTGAGCTCAGACGGGAGATTGGGTATCTGCCCTCCGAAGTTTTCTACTATGACCGGATGAAGGTCATTGACCTGCTCAAGTACTCGGCCAGTTTCTACTCCCAAGAGAGCACCCAGCGCATGAACGAGTTGGCCGAGGTGATGGAGCTTGAGATGAATCGCCGCATCGAAGACCTCTCCTACGGCAACCGGAAAAAAGTGGGCATTGTGCAGGGGCTGTTGCACCGTCCCAAGCTGCTTTTCCTCGACGAGCCCACCGCCGGCCTCGACCCGCTGATGCAGCGAAAAACCTTCCAGCTCATCCGAGAGGAGAATCAACGCGGGGTGACGGTCTTTTTCTCGTCACACATCCTGGGCGAAGTGCAGCGTATGTGTAACCGCGTCGCCATCATCCGAGAGGGCCGGATCGTCGAGATCGCAGATATCCGCACCCTGCAGCAGAACAACTATAAGAAGGTGCGGGTGGAGGCCGGCGATGTCGATGCCGCCTATTTTGACATGCCCGGTGTGACCAACCTGGAGCGCCACGACAGCGTAGTTCGCTTCTTCTTCAAGGGCGATGTCAATGCGGTGATGCACAAGATCAGCGAGATAGCGGTGTCGGATGTGACGATTGAGGAACCGACTCTGGAAGAGATCTTTATGCACTATTACGAGTAGGTGGCGACCATGAATATGAACATCTTCCGGCAAGAGTTCAAAATGCGCCTGAGATCGGTGATCGCCTGGTCGGTGGCGGTTGCGGCGCTGATATTGGTCTATTCTGCACTGTTCCCCTCTTTCGCCGATCAGGCAGAGCTTATGAACGAAATGTTGGCCAATTTCCCGCCACAGCTGCTCATCGCCTTTGGCATGAAGGACGTGAACATGGCAACGGTTCCCGGCTATTTTGGCTTTCTGTTTCTCTTTGCGCAGATATGTCTGGCGATCCAGGCAGCGAATTGCGGGTTTTCGTTGGTGTCTGTCGAAGAGAGGGAATGGACGGCCGATTTTCTGTTGAGCAAGCCGGTGGGGCGCGCCCGGATCCTGACCAGTAAACTGCTCGCTGCGCTGAGCGGGTTGCTCATCACCGACATTGTCGTGTGGATCAGCAGTTTCGCCTTTATCACCCTGTTCAGAGAGGGCAAGACGTATGACCCCGGCTCCCTGGTGCTGCTGCTGCTGAGCATCGTGCCATTCCAACTGTTTTTCCTGACCGTGGGCCTGCTGATTTCGCTGCTGGTGAAAAGGGTCAGGAGCGTGACGCCCTATGCGATGGCGCTTGGGTTTGGGATGTACGTGTTGAGTGTTTTCGGCGACCTGCTCGGCGAGAGCGCACTGGAAAAGATCACACCCTTCAAGCACTTTGAGCCGAACTATATCCTCCACAACGGGGCCTGGGACCTGCCGCTGGTGGTGATCAGTGTGGCGGTGATTGTGATTGCGGTGGTGGGCAGCTATCTGCTCTATACCAGGCGGGATATCCCTGCTGTGGTGTGAGGAGGCCAGAAGATGAATATCTTTATGAGGGAGCTGAAAGGAAACTTGAGATCGCTGCTCATCTGGGGCGTCATTGTCATCCTGTTCGTCTGGATTGGTGTGTCCAAGTTTTCCGCGTACTATAACAACCCGGAGATGTTGAAGGTATTGGACGCCCTGCCCCCGGCCATGGTGGCAGCTTTCAGTTTCCAGGGCTTTAACCTGACCACGGTCACTGGTTTTTTCGGGCTAATGTTCAGCTATTATGCGCTGATGCTGTCCATTGCCGCCGCCATGTGGGGCAGCGACATCATCTCCAAGGAAGAGCGCGACAAAACCGTCGAGTTTTCTCTGACCCTGCCGGTGACCCGCAGCCGCGT
>CAYGXY010000190.1:0-2955 GCA_964354045.1 uncultured Dehalococcoidales bacterium | reverse complement strand
CAAGAAACATGTATATCGTACCGCTCACAATAAGGAGAAGCAGCATCGGCTCGCGGATGATTTCAAACGCGATAGCCCAGAAGCTATGTTTTTTTGCGGAGGGAATTTCGTTGTAGCCGTCGCGCGCCAAACGAGCGGCCGCCTCTTGCTCGGAGAGGCCGCTGATGCCGCTCAAATTATTAAGATCGTACTTGTCAGCCAACGAAACTCCTTATTAGAAATACTGCAACAGATGCTTAGGTCAGTTAGTTCCTGCGGTACGACAAGTCTGTTAGAGATAAAAAGACCCGCAGGACGCTCAGTCCCGCGGGTTTCATCCCACTGCAATGATTGTCAGCCCGGCTCTCTCTTGCATGAAGAGCGCCTGTTCCAAGCAAAAATATTCTATCGTGTGGTGTCTGCCACTGTCAAGTCTACAATTGAAAGGACAGAAAGCCCTGCTACACTGGTTCTTGTACCAAACACTTCTTACCCCCTGGCAAGCGCGCGCCGAGGATTCAGCCGCCCCAGAATACGTCCCAGCGAACCTTTTTCCCACTCAATAAGCAATGCGCTGGCTATAGCGATGGAGCTGTAGGTACCAACTATTACACCAACCGTTAGTATTATCATAAAGTCACGAACGGTCTCGCCGCCCAGGGCAAGCAGTGCAATGCAGACCAATATTACTGTAAAACTGGTATTTATGTTACGACCAAGGGTCTCGGTAATGCCACGATTGAAAGTTTCCTCAAGAGGGGCCCCGGGATTTTTCAGATAATTCTCGCGTATTCTATCGAACACAATGATTGTATTATTTATACTATACCCAATTACCGTCAGTATGCCTGCAATGAACATCATGTTCACTTCAAGCGAAAAAGCATTGCCCAGGACAGCATATAACCCAACCACTACTATGATATCATGCACTAGGCCTATTACGGCACAAACACCGTAACGTACGGAGTGCACCAGCTTCCTGAAAGCCCACGCGATATATATAATCATGGCAACCCATGCGATGATGATGGCGATAGTGGCATTCCTTGCTATAGATGTTGAAAGGCTAGGAGATACGTCATATGAACTGGGTATGTCAAGAGTTCCGAACTTTTGTTCCAGGGTTGTGCGTATCAGCTCTATTTCACTAACAGTTTGACCTGTAGCCGGGTCCTGTACCGACTCCTGCAACTTATTCAAGCGGATGATGAATTCACTGCCCTCAGTTTTTTGAATAACTGCCTCGCTATGCCCTAAGCCTGCCATCTCGGCCAGCAGTTCTGCCTGCGTTACGTTCTCATTATCGAAGGTCGCCGTAAGCACTGAACCGCTGGTGAACTCGATACCCCACGCGAGCCCGAAAGGACCAACGGGTAGTATGAATATAATGCAAAGCAAGGTCAATATCCCTGACGCTATAAAAAACCATTTTCTTTTTCCCATGAAATCTATCACGTGTCTCTCCTATGGATGGAAAAGTTCTACCCTCTTTGCCAGAGGGGTGAATACCAAGGCCCGCATGAACACCCTTGTCACTATAATCGCCGTAAACATGCTGACCAGTATACCGATGCCCAGGGTTAACGCAAATCCTTTTACTGGGGCGGCGCCAAATGCATCTCCGAACCAGAACAGGATGATACAGGTGATCAGAGTAGTAACGTTGCTATCACGAATAGCCGGCCACGCACGACTGAATCCGGACTCTACAGCTGCTCCCAACGACCTCCCTGACCTCAACTCCTCTTTTATCCTCTCGAAAATAAGAACGTTTGCATCTACCGCCATACCTATCGATAAGACCACCGCAGCTATTCCTGCCATGGTCAGAGTAACCGGTATCAGTTTGAATATTGCCATCATAACAGCCCCGTACACCAGCAAAGCCAGGCATGCCATTAAGCCGGATATCTTGTAGTAAGCGATCATGAACACAATCACAAGCGCCAAACCGATAATACCGGCTATCAGACCCTTCTCCAGTGAATCTGCGCCCAGTACAGGATCAATCTTCTGGGTTTTTATTTCATGGAGTGTGATTGGCAAGGCGCCGGTGTTCAGTTGGATCGATAGCCTCTCTGCTTCATCCAGCGACATGCCCTCAATGATGCCTTTGGCTCCAATCTGAGACTGCACAGTAGGCGCCGATATAAGATCATTGTCTAGAAAGATACCCAGTGGCTCTCCGATGAGACGCCCTGTTATCTGGGAAAAGAGTGTGGCTCCATCCTCGTTCCACTCAAACTGCACTACAGGCTCGCCAGTCTGTTGATTAACACTCACATAGGAATTAGGCAGGAGATATTGACCCGTTAAAGCCTTCTCCTCACCATCGATTAGCCCTATGGCAGGTGTCCACTGGTTAACTACATTTTCTCCGGCTGCATGAATATAGGCAAACCCGGGGGTCACGTTAAAAGAGCTGTCTCCCTGATTTACATTGACTATTGTCTGTATCTCGATAGTGCTACCTGAACCTATGCTGAAGATATCACCCTGGCCAAAGCCGCTGACGCTGGCAACCATAACCACAGTATCACTGGCATTAACAGAAGCAGCAAGTGATGTATTTATTGAGGTTGCCTGTTCACAGAAGCTAAGCACTGCAGTTGCGCCCACCAGGCTTTTTGCCCCCTCGATATCGGCAAAACCAGGCAACTGAACCACAATACGATCAGGGTTCATTGTATAGATATCCGGCTCCCCCACGCCCCATTCATTGACACGCCTTTCGATAATATTCTTGGTTTCCTCGAGACGGCCTGCATTATCCGCTGCTGACTCATTGCCGAATTCAGCCTGATATTCCAGATACACGCCGCCCTTCAGGTCTAACCCCAGCGTCATGCCGTGGCGCCCGAAGATATTGGTCACGGCTATCACAGACACAGAGAAGACGAATAAAACAATAACGATCGCTAAAGTGATAATATTTCTTCTTCCCATATTACCTTTACCTTACCTCAACTTTTA
>CAYGXY010000189.1:0-6324 GCA_964354045.1 uncultured Dehalococcoidales bacterium | reverse complement strand
GATTGCGTTATCTATCCGGGCTATATGGGGCACAAGGACGGCTCGGCCAATGTGGGCCTGATGCGTGAGAAGTGCCGCGAGCTGGGAGTCCCGTTCCTGTACATCGGGATGGACCTGTTTGACGACAGATATACCACGCTGGATGAGCTTAAGGACAAGATCTCCAAGTTCTTCGTGGCGATGGGGCTGGGGAACAAATAGTATATAAGGAAACTAAAAAGAAGGCACTCTCACACATTATCGAGGATGCGACATAGGCTGCGCCGGCAATTCTGTGGTAATGGTGAACGGGAGGCTTGAGTCCTATACCATAATACCGTCGACCACCGAGCCAGAGAAGATGGCACGCAGGTCAATGGATGATTAAACTTTGGATTTTTCCAGACGTGGTGTCGCTGGACGCATATGAAGACGGGTTCTGCGTTATCACCCTTGACCAGCCTATATCGTTAAATGCACTGAACGTGAAGACGATGATATAAAGGCATTCATCTTTACCGGTAGGCGCGGCCAGATGGCAGGTCCTGCTTCTGCGCCGGGGCTGATCTCAAAGATATAGCGGGGTGCACCAGCGGTGGGGTCCTCGATGAGGCCAACGATTTCGGACCGCAACGTTGGATGAACCAGCGCTAGGTAGGAGGACTAATTGCTATGGTAGCAAAGGAACAAGAGGGAGCTCTGACCGGATATCGTATCCTGGACCTCACCGATAGCAAGGGTGCTTACTGCGCCAAGCTCCTCGCCGATATGGGTGCGGATGTTATTAAGATCGAGCCACCTCAAGGTGACCAGGGGCGCAAAATACCCCCTTTCCTCGACGATGTGCCGCACCCAGAGAAAAGCCTCTACTTCCTCTACCGTAACGCCAACAAACGAGGCATAACGCTGAATCTGGAATCTGATGAGGGCAAGGGTATCCTCAAGAAGCTGGCCAAGACTGCCGATGTGCTTATAGAGAACTTCGGGCCTGGCTACATGGACAGCCTAGGGCTGGGTTACGATGTGCTCAAGGGCATTAATCCCAGGCTCATCATAGCCGGCATCACGGAGTTTGGACTGGACGGCCCCTATAGGGACTACAAGGGCTCCAATATCGTCGATTTCGCCCTCAGCGGCGTAATGATTACCAGTGGCTATTCTGGCAAGGTTCCCACGCTGCTGCCCGGCACGCCAGCGTATGATGCTGCATCGGTGGCTGCCGATATCCAGATACTCGCCGCTCTCTTTTGTCGCGATACCATAGGCAAGGGGCAAAAAATCGATGTTTCGGTTCACGAGGCTGCCCGAACCGGGCTCTATCCCTGGTCGGTGACTATTTACTCTTATTCCTGTAACCCGGGCGCACCGCTTCCCATGCCAGAGGGTCGCCTGGGGGCGCAGATATTCCCTGTTTATCCCTGCAAGGACGGCTTTGTCAGGGTAATAGCGATAACCCCAAGGAATTGGCAGGCATTAGTCCGGGTACTGGGAAGCCCGGAGGTCCTTCTCCTGCCCGAGTGGGAGAATTTCATCTACCGTGTCGGTAACGCCGATGATCTATATACTATCATGCTGGAGTTCACGACCAAGTTTACACAAATAGAGCTGTGGGAGGCCGGGTTCCGTGAGGGGGTTCCCATCGCCCCAATTTATGACATACCCACGTTTGTTAACAGTGCCGACGCCACTGCGAGGCAGTTTTTTATAGAGGTTGATCATCCCGTAGCAGGAAAGGGGCAATACCCGGGCCCGCCATACAAATGGACAGAGAGCCCGCCATCCGTCCGGCGGGCGGCGCCATGCCTAGGCCAGCACAACGAGGAGATATATTGCGGGGAACTGGATTTCACTAAGGATGATCTGATGGCCCTCAGATATGCTGGGGTGCTGTAGGAGGTTATTGATATGTCACACGCCGCACTTGAAGGGGTAATGGTGATAAGCCTTGGCACCGGCGCGGTCGTCCCCGACGCCGCCAAGATACTGGGAGAACTGGGGGCTAACGTCATCAAGATCGAATCGAGCGACCACCCGGACTTCGTCAGAACCCTCTCGGTAAACAAGAATGACGTCGCCGGTTTCAACGAGACGAATCGCAACAAGCGCAGCTTCGGTGTAGACCTTAGAACTGATAAAGGGAAAGACCTTGTAAGACGTCTGATCAAGATGAGTGATGTGGTGGCGGAGAACTTCCGTGGCGGTGCGGTGAAGAGCCTGGGCTTCGATTATGAAAGCGTACGAAAGCTCAAGCCTGACATTGTCTATCTAAGCAGCCAGGGTTTCGGCAGCGGCGGGCCGCATGCTGATTACCCTGCCTACGGTCCGATGCTCTCCTCGACATCGGGCATGCTTTCCCTCTGGAAGCAGCCGGATGATCCCTATCCCGCAGGCTCCAACTCTCCCCTCCCCGACCATATGGCCAGCAAGCATGCAGCAATAGTAATAATTGCCGCCCTCGACTACAAACGCCGCACTGGAAAGGGCCAGTTCATCGACATGGCGCAGACGGAGGTGGCTGCCGCCCTTATGGGCGAGAAGTACCTGGAATATACTATGAATAAGCGCGAGCCCCAGCCGCTGGGCAACCGTTGCCCATATGCTGCACCCCATAATTGCTACCCCTGCCAGGGATTTGACAACTGGGTGGCTATCAGCGTGTTAACCAATGAGGAATGGCGCAGTTTCGGCAAGGCTATCGGCAACCCCGCATGGACCAAAGACCCTAGGTTTTCCGACATACCGGGGCGCTTGAAAAATATTGACGAACTCGATAAACTCATAGTAGAATGGACATCGTCCCGTGACGCCTGGGAGGTCATGGAAATTCTGCAAAGAGCCGGTGTGCCGGCTGGAGTAGTACAACGAGCGCCTGATACTATGAAAGACCCGCAAATCGCGTTCGACAAAGCCCTGATAGAACTTGAGCACCCTGCAGTAGTCGGAAAGCGGCTTTATCCCAATATTCCTTTTCATATGTCAGAGACTCCGCCGGTCACCAGCAGACCCGCCCCACTATTGGGACAGCATACCGAGGAGATATGCCGCGAGCTGCTGAAGATGTCGGATGCGGAGATTGAAAGGCTGAAAGCGGAAAAGGTTCTGGAAAGCGCGTAACTAGGGATTCAAATACGATACTAAAGGAGGAGATCACAATGAAGGCAGCAGTACTGTACGAGGCTGGTAAGCCGCTAAAAATCGAGGAGCTCAAACTCGATGAGCCCCAGGCAAATGAAGTGCTTGTAAAACTTAAGGCCGTCGGCGTGTGCCACTCGGACCTCCACTTTATGAAGGGTGAAATGCCTGCAGCCATGCCATTTGTGCCTGGACATGAGGGAGCAGGCGTAGTAGAAAAGGTGGGTCCCGGTGTAACCACGCTCCAGCCCGGCGACCACGTTATCACCATGGTGACATTTAACTGCGGGAAATGCCATTATTGTTACAAAGGCCAGCCAACCTGGTGCGTAGAAAACCTGCCAATTCAAATGATGGGCACCCTGCCCTATGGCGGTATACGTCTGCATAAGGGCGATCAGGCGGTCCATCATCTCTTTGGCCTCGCCTGTTACGCGGAGAAGATGGTGGTTCATGAGCGGTCCGCAGTGAAAATCAGAAAGGACGCTCCGCTGGACATAGCGTGCCTGCTGGGCTGTGGCACCTCCACCGGCATCGGCACAGTTCTCAACACAGCAAGGGTCAAAGCCGGTGAAAGCGTAGCTATCTTCGGCTGCGGCGGCGTGGGGCTGAGTGCAGTCATGGGTGCCAAGCTCGCCGGCGCTAAGGTGATCGCAATTGATACCCTCGATAATAAACTAGAGATGGCTAAACAACTCGGAGCCGATTATACTATCAACGCTAAAAAAGATGACCCACAGATCAAGATTTTTGAAATCAATGGCGGTGGGGTTGACTACGCCCTCGAATTTATCGGCAACGTGGACGTTATGCTCAAAGCCTTTGGCTCAATTCGCGCCAGGGGAGTGTTTGTGGTGGCCGGGATGGCTCCCATAACCGCCATGCTTAATATAGCTCCCTTTGAATTCTTCTTGGGGAAGACCATCACGGGTTCAGTACAGGGTGATGTCGTTCCGCAGATTGATATACCACGTTATTTGGATATGTATATGGCAGGAAAGCTGCCAATAGACAAACTCATCACCAGAAGCTATAGCCTGGACCAGATCAACGAGGCTTTTCAAGATTTACAGAATGGAAAGCTGATACGCGGCGTGATAAAAATTTAAACTCAGACTTTCCATTCGAATATCAACCGAATATATGTGAAATGTTTGGTCGACGAGACTTTTGATCTCGTCGACCAATCTTCAGCTTCGGTTTGCTTTTCTCTGCGCATACCAGTGTATGAACGATCTCTGTTCGCCGGTCTCCGGGCGAGAAGTCGCCTTACGTACCGTTTCTTCGGCATCCTCTTCCGGTAATCCAAGTGCGATCAAAATGCAGCAAGCCATTGTGCCCGTTCTGCCAATGCCACCGCTGCAATGTATTAGTAATCGCTTTTTATTCTGCAGTCTCCTGACAGCGTCTTCCACAAACAGTGCAAACTTCTGACGATCTTTTGGAACACCGGCATCGGTTATTGGATATGAAGTATATTTGCAAGGTATATGATTTGCCTTAAGTGCCTCAGCGTATGTAGGCGATTTCTGCTCAATCTCTTCTAATGAATTTAGTGAGATTATTTGATCAATAGACAACGATTCTATTTCTTGTATAGACTTTGAAAGTGCCTCATAACGTCCTGGCATGCTGTGTAGATATAGCTTTCCCGTGATTCCCTCAGGCAGAGCAACGCTTCGAAACATCGTAATCAACCATCTTTCCTCGTGGAGCTGATGAAGTTGGAACCCACGACTTTTGCCAGTCTATCATAAGGTTTTCAATCAATCAATTTAATCTATTGGGTATCTGGTGCAGTAGAATTTCTCTAGTATCACTGACTATCGTATCGATCAGCTCCTTAACCGGTATAATCCTGTCAATAAAGCCGACAGCCAGAGAACCTCCTGCGATTGCCTTTCCTTCAAGCGACCCATCAGGTGATTGTTGCAGCATTACTTTTTCCAGCCGCTTCAGCCATTCTTTCATCGGCATTTTCCCCCGATCCTTCATCACTTCTGCCAGAACGCTCATATCGGGAGGATTGAGAGCCTGGTTTCGGAACAGCGGGTCCGATGGTTTGGCGTCAACCAGCGACTGCTTATATTGCTGACCAACCGGGCATTCTTCTGTTGCCACGAACATTGTTCCCATACATATACCTTCTGCGCCCATTCCCAACGCAGCTGCAAAAGTATGACCATCCCCGATCCCGCCAGCTGCAATAACCGGGATTTTCATCTGCTTAACTGCCCATGTGACGCCGATAAGAGTAGGAAGTTGGGAAACGTGTTTGAAACCGAACCCCTCCAACCCTACGATGATTACCGCATCCGCTCCATGCCGTTCTGCAGCGAGAGCGTGCTCAACACAAGCGACCTTGTGAATCCACTTCGCCCCTGCCTCCCGAATTTTCGGAAGATACTGTTTGCCGGACATCACGGATGTCTCTATCACCTTTATCCCTTCATCCAGAGCTACATCGAGCATTGCATCCATATCCTGAACAAATCCAATGCTGAAATTTACACCAAACGATTTGTCTGTCATTGACTTGGCTTTTCGTATATCATCACGCAGTTCTTGAGGATTGTGAAAGGAATGGGCGGTAATGATCCCGAATCCCCCCGCTTCCGATACAGGAACTGCAATCGTTGATCTGCCGATCCCCTGCATTGCCCCCAGCATGATAGGATACTGTGACCCAAGTAATTGTGTAACTTTAGTATTCCATTTCATTGCGTTGTCTCCTTGCATGCTATTACAGATTTTAATACCTCATAACACCACCTTACTAGCATGAAGTTCTATGAGGTACCGCTGGGATGATAGTCTAATCACAATATGTAGAGGCTGCTGCTATACGATTTGATGAAATCATTATTCCCACGAGTGAAAATCCGGTCTCTGAAAAAATCGGCTAGCTGTCCGTTAGCTTTTTTGAAATTCCGAAATTATGTCAGTCGTCATTTTAGGGGATTTTAGCTTCAAAAAGCTGGTGGAGCTGAGGGGATTCGAACCCCTGACCTCCTGAATGCAAATCAGGCGCTCTCCCAGCTGAGCTACAGCCCCTGGATGAAGAACATTTCCGAGGCCGGTTGGACGCGGGCCGCGGCGCCGGGCCGCTAGCCATGCTCGAATCCAGAAATCCAAGTGGAGAATCCGAGACTTGCCGATGGCTGCCCACCGGCTTGGAGTGGAACGGCTGCCAGCGTGCCTCGCCTGCCGCCG
>CAYGXY010000188.1:0-3387 GCA_964354045.1 uncultured Dehalococcoidales bacterium | reverse complement strand
ACGATATCTATACCACCGTTCTCATACAGCGTCATAGAATTGCCTTGAAGCAAGAATACGACTTCCTCGATCTTTGCGACGCCACGATAATAGTTGTCGTTTCGCTCCAGGACAATACGCAGTCCGCTGCTCCATTCTTGTAGCTTGAAAGGGCCGGTGCCATTGGGATCTCGCCACCAGTCATCTCCTGTCTCTGCATTGTTTTGATCGACAACATAAGATACAGAATGGGTTAACTTTGAAAGAAAATAGGCTTTGGGAGCATCTATAGTAATTTCTAATGTCCTGTCATCAATGACACGAACGCCGCCGACTTCATCGGCAAGCCCGGCAAGCTTTTCCGTAACACCCACGATGTCGCCGATATAGGCCTCAGCTACCCGAGAGTTCGTTTCCGGATCGGCTGCACGCTCTATCGAATATTTGAAATCGTCAGCTGTCACGTTCCTGCCGTCATAGAAGTACACATCATCGTGAAGATGGAATGTATACGTCTTTCCATCCGGGCTGACATCCCACGATTCAGCGATATCAGGAACAACCTCCAAATTGCTATCGAGAGTAACCAGCCCGCTGAATATCTCAACCATATAACTGGCCGCAGTCGAATCGGCACAGTTGGCAGGGTCCAGAGTGCTGGGACTCCCCCCATACAGCACCAGCATTCCATTCTCAGAGGCCGATTCTCCTGTACCGGAGCAGCCGTACGGCAACAGCAAAACGATTATTGCCACTAATGCAACAACGATATTTTGTACGTCAACCAGACGCGTCCTCAAGCTAATAAACCTCCAAGAAAGAGGTGCCCTTCCATGGAATCTTCTCTTTGAAGGACCGGGGGTGTCCCCTATCCCTTGTTTTAAACAAACGTAATTTAGAGTAGAGAAGTCCAGAGGGATCACCCTCTGGCGGAGGTTTGGGGGTGTCCCCCAATTTATTAAGTCCCCCAAAGTATGGGGGACTATCAGGGGGTTTGGATAGCGATTCCCCCATGATTGGGGGACAGCAGGGGATTGATAATACATGATCAGCTGCTTCCTGAGTCGAAGCTTCCCTAGCAAACGAACGTAATGTACAACCCACTTAATCCAGCCTTAACCTGAGATGAAGGTCTTTCAGCTGCTCCTCAGAAACCTCAGAAGGAGCATCAAACATGACATCTACAGCGCTCTTATTCTTGGGGTATGCAATAACCTCTCTTATGCTTGATTCCCCGGCCAGGATCATCACGAACCTGTCTATGCCGGGAGCGATGCCTCCGTGCGGCGGTGCGCCGTATTCAAACGCCTCCAGCATGTGACCGAAACGCTTCCTGGTCTCCTCATCTGAATAGCCGAGTATCTGGAATATCTTTTGCTGAAGTTCGCTCTTGTGTATCCTGATGCTCCCGCTGCAGAGCTCCAACCCGTTGCATACCATATCGTAGCACTTGGCCAGCACCTTGCCCGGATCGGTATCGAGCAGCGGAATGTGTTCATCCTGAGGAGCGGTAAAGGGATGGTGCGTCGAATCCCACCTGCCCTCCTTATTTTTCTCGAACAGGGGGAAATCCAAGATAAAGCAGAAAGCCAGCATATTGGGATCTGTAAGCTTTAGCCGTTTCGCCATCTCGGAACGTAACGCGTTCAGCGATTGTTGGACAACAGGAGTTGCACCGGCTACGATAAAGATCATATCGCCATCGTTCGCCTCAAAGCGGCGACTCATTTCCGCTTTCTGGTCTTCACTGAAGAATTTAGCCACCACCGCCTTGGCGCCTTCTCCCCCTACAGGCAGGTTGAGCAGACCCTTGGCCCCATATGTTTTTATGAATTCAGCAAGATCATCGACCTGACGGCGGGAATAATTTGCATATCCTGCAGCGCATATGCCCCTCACTATGCCGCCGGCATCCAGCGCCGAGCGGAAGACCCCAAACTCCGTTTTCGCCGCTATATCCGATATATCCTTTATTTCCATGCCGTAACGGATATCGGGCTTGTCGCTGCCAAAGCGCTCCATGGACTCGCGGTAGGTAAGGCGCGGGAAAGGCTTGATCATTTTATATTTGGGAGTGACGGCTTCGACTATCGAAACGAACATCTCTTCCATCAGCACAAGGATATCTTCCTGGTCGACGAAACCCATCTCCAAATCAAGCTGTGTGAACTCCGGCTGCCGGTCGGCACGCAGGTCTTCGTCACGGAAGCAGCGCGCGATCTGGAAATACTTATCGAAGCCGGCCACCATGAGAAGCTGTTTCATCTGCTGCGGCGACTGTGGCAGGGCGTAGAACTTACCGGGCTGAACGCGGCTTGGCACTAAATAGTCACGCGCTCCCTCAGGCGTGCTCTTGATCATTATAGGCGTTTCGATCTCGAGGAAACCACGCTCATCAAGGAAATCACGCATGAATTTGACCACGCGGTGGCGTAATACGATATTGTCGTGCATCCTCGTTCGCCTTAAGTCAAGGTAGCGGTAGCGCAGTCTCACATTTTCTTCTATATCTGTCCCGTCACTGCTGATATCAAAAGGAGGCGTTTGGGAAGGATTCATAACCGTCGCTGTATCAGCGCTGATTTCAACCTCACCGGTCGGAAGATTAGGATTCTCCGTTCCTGACGGACGCTTCATGACCGTTCCGGTGACATTAATCACATATTCATTCCGTAACTTAGTAGCTATGGTATGTGCCTCAGCCGATACCTCCGGGTTGAACACTATCTGTACCAGACCGGTGCCATCCCTGAGATCTATGAATATCAATCCGCCGTGGTCACGCCACTTGTGCACCCATCCGGCGAGCGTTACCCTGTCACCAGAGTTCTTTGCTGTCAGTTTTCCGCAACCATGAGTTCTATACATAGTCAATATCTCCTTAGCTTCACCAACGATTATAGATGATTGTACACAACGATTTCAATCAAACACAGGCGCATTTCCATATATCTTAATCAAATATCAAACAATAATTGAATACAAAGACAATGGCAAGAATAAAGCGGCAGATTATTATCAGAGATGCAGTATCCCTCCAGCCGACAGATATGGGATGTCCCCAAATTTCAAATCCTCCCTTAATCCTTCCGCGGAAGGACTGATGAAGATTAGAACAACAGGGGGTTGAATCCAATATCATTCCGAGAGAGCACAACAAACGAAGGTTCTAGACGAGATCCTTCACTACGTTCAGAATGAGAAATCCTCCTACATCCCCCTTTCACAAAGGGGGACTAAAGGGGATTAGGATTACAGGGGGTTGGATGATGAATTGATACACTACCCGAATACACAACTTATTGACATTTGATTACAAGTGTGCTAGATATAATCTGGAGTATTCTATATACTGTTTAGAATTATATATGATTAACAATTGTCATGGATTCTGTCTTGTATCATCCG
>CAYGXY010000187.1:0-3619 GCA_964354045.1 uncultured Dehalococcoidales bacterium | reverse complement strand
TACTCCCTATTACTTTTCGCTGATAAACCCCTTTGATGCCGAAGACCCCATAATGAAACAGGCTGTGCCGTCGTTTCAGGAGATATCACTAAACGATATCGGTTATGAGGACCCACTGGCAGAGGAGAGGGAGTCTGTTGTTCCCGGTCTTGTGCACAGGTACCCGGACCGCGTGCTCATAGTGCTGACCGACATATGTCCTATGCTGTGCCGTCACTGTACCAGAAAGAGGGAGTGGCGACATGGCGGCTGGGTCCGCACCCCTGAAGAGATCGACGCGATGATCGGATACATACGCAGCAACAAGGTTGTGAGAGACGTTGTTATCTCCGGTGGCGACCCGTTGACACTGTCAACAAAACGTCTGGAGCAGGTTATCGCCAAACTCAGACAGATCGACCATGTCGAGATAATACGTATCGGTTCACGGTTCCCTGTGGTGTTGCCGCAGCGAATCGACGATGAGCTGTGTGAAATGCTGTCCAAATACAGCCCGATCTGGCTTAACACCCACTTCAACCACCCGCGTGAGATAACGCCGGAGGCCGCTAAAGCCTGTGACCGGTTGCTTCGCGCTGGTGTACCGGTGAACAACCAGTCGGTACTGCTCAAAGGCATAAATGATACTGTCGAGACACAGTTGAAGCTGTGTCAGGGGCTTTTGAAAATAAAGGTCCGGCCATACTACCTGTACCAGTGTGACGAGGTACAGGGCACGGAGCATTTGCGCACGCCTGTAGAGACAGGGCTGAAAATCATAGAGGGCATGCGTGGACATACTTCCGGTATGGCTGTGCCGACATTTGTAATCGACCTGCCCGATGGTGGTGGTAAGGTACCGCTTCAGCCTAACTATGTTATGTCCTTTAGTGATGATGGGCTTCTGCTCAGAAACTATAAAGGCCATATCTTCCAGTACCGGAACCCCAAGGGCAAGTCCAGCAATGGTAACGGTCACAAGAACGGGAAGCGGAAAAACAGCTCTTCTCATCAGCACTCTGAGAAGGCACTGCAAATGGTTCTGCCAGTTGGGGTCTGATTTGAGAATAGGGCTTGCATACGACCTCAAAGAGGCAGTACGTCGTGAGATCGGCATCGTCAGTACTGATGACTGCCTTGAAGAGTATGACTCTCAGGAAACAGTTGATGCCCTGGCCAACATCATCGGTGCGCTGGGGCATCATGTTGTCCCCCTCGGCGGCGGCAAAGAGTTCATACAAAACTTGCTCCGCGAGCAGGTTGATTTTGTCTTCAACATCGCTGAGGGGCGGGGCAGCTATAGGAGCAGGGAAGCCCAGATACCATCCATCCTGGAAATGCTGTCTATCCCATATTCCGGATCCGATCCGCAGTGTCTGGCTGTATGCCTGGACAAGCCTCTGACTAAGACAATCGTATCAATGGCTGGCATAAGCACACCGCGATGGAGGCTTATCACTGATAGAAATGAATTAGCGTCCGTTGACTGGAAAGGCTTTCACTTCCCCGCTTTCGTTAAACCGGCATATGAGGGCTCCAGCAAAGGCATACTCGGCGGCTGCCGGGTGGCGGAACAGAAGCTGATACAGGAACCTGTAATAAACCTGCTGGAACGATATCACCAGCCGGTGCTGGTGGAAGAATTCATAGACGGCGATGAGGTTACCGTCGGTATAGTGGGAAACTATCCGCCCAGAATAGTGGGGATAATGCGGGTAGTACCTCGACAAAAGGCGGAGTATTTTATATACTCGCTGGAGGTGAAGCGCGACTGGGAGCGGTTGGTGGACTACGAATGTCCCGCCAAACTGAGTTCCTCTGTCATGCAGTTTATGGCTGACACCGCTTTGAAGGTATTCAAGGTGCTGGGTTGTCGCGACATCTCCAGGGTAGATTTCAGGGTCAATGCAGAAGGTCTTCCTTTCTTTCTGGAAATAAACCCGCTGCCGGGGCTCAATCCGCACAGCGGGGATTTGCCTATAATGGCGGGGAAGATGGGGTATAAATATCAGGAGCTTATTGCAGCAACACTGAACACCGCTTTGTCGAGGTATCCCCAATGTGTGCGAAAGTAGCGATAGTTTATAATCAACCTGAGCGAAGCCGCTATGCCGATATGGGCGAGGGGGCTGCCATAGACGGCGTGCTCGAAGGGGTTGAAGCAGTAGAAAAAGCCCTGGTGGAACTCGGATACAATTGTTTTCGCATCCCTCTCTCTCCACCGCTAAAACACGCCGCAGAAATCATCAGCACCATCAAAGCAGACCTGATCTTTAACCTGTTTGAGGGATTTGATGGACAGCCTGACACGGAGGCTAGAGTAGCTGAACTTTTCTCGAAGACAGGCCTGCCCTATACAGGCTGCCCGGCAGAGTCCTTAGAAGCGTGTCTGGACAAAGCAAAGGTTAAGGATTTCCTTGTAGCTAATGGCATAAAAACACCCCGATACTGCCTTCTCAAAGGTAAACCATCCGCTTCTTTCGATTTAAGATTCCCCTGCATCGTCAAGACGCGCGCTGAGCATGCAAGCCATGGCATCTCCGAGGACAGCGTTGTATATAACATGAAACAACTCGAAAGCCAGGCGGCAAAGATCAGCCGTCTGTTCGGAGGCGACGCGCTGGTTGAAGAGTATGAGGACGGCAGGGAGATAAACGCCCTTATCATGGGAAAAAGCAGGGTTCAGGTTTTTCCCGTATCGGAAATAATATATACGCTGCCTGAGGGGAAACCGCGCATACTCACCTACGCCGCAAAATGGGAGCCCGAGAATGAATATTACAACTGCTCAACACACCAGTGCCCGGCCCAGATAGATGAAGAAGTCCGACAAACCGCCGTAAATATAGTACTGTCAGTTTTCCGATTGTGCATCCACTCAGGCTACGCACGCGTAGACTTCAGGCAGGACTCACAGGGAACCCTGAAGGTCATCGATGTAAACCCTAATCCCGATATTTCTCCGGCGGTCGGAGCCGCCCACCAGGCCCAGACTTCAGGATTGTCCTATAACCAGTTCATAGAGCAGATAATTAGTATCGCTCTAGAGGGATAATGTGGCAGCTAAAATAAGGAAAATGACGAAGCGGGATAAAGCGCCGCTCATGAATATACTGCGGGACACCCCGGAGTTCACCCCACCCGAGCTGGTCGTGGCAGAAGAAATCATAGACTGTTACCTCGAGGATCCTATCCTCTCTGGATACAGAATTCTTATAGCTGAAGACAGTGCGTCAGTCTTCGGATATATATGCTATGGACCAACCCCGCTAACCCAAGGGACATGGGACCTATATTGGGCAGCCGTCGCCCGCAAAATGCGTGGTAAAGGCCTTGGCAAAGCCCTGTGGGAAAAAGCTGAGGACGATATAAAGAAGGACGGCGGCAGGCTTGCTGTTATCGAGACATCTTCAAAACCCAATTACGAGCAGACGAGGCGCTTCCATCAAGCCAGGGGATATGAGAATGTGGGGCGCATTGCTGATTTCTATGCACCTGGCGACGATATGCTTATCTATGTCAAACGCCTGCAGTAGAATATTGCCTCTATTCAGACTGGCGAAAAAGAGGTGTCCTTCCGCGGAAGGACCGGGGAATTGGGGGTGTCCCCCAGCTTCAAAAATCCCCCAAGAGCGGGGGA
>CAYGXY010000186.1:0-3549 GCA_964354045.1 uncultured Dehalococcoidales bacterium | reverse complement strand
ACGGTTTCGGAGACCACATCCATGCCGCGGTGGCCTATATCGTCCAGCCTGCCGACGAAGGGGCTGACGTATGTGGCTCCAGCTCGGGCGCCGAGCAGCGTCTGGGTTGGGGAGAAACACAGGGTCAGATTGGTTTTAATGTTCTCCCGGGATAGGACGCTTACGGCCTCGTATCCTGTCTCCGATACCGGTATCTTCACCGTAACGTTCTTGTGCCATGAGGCGAGTTCTCTCGCTTCTTTGATCATTCCTTCTACATCCAGGCTCAATACTTCAACCGAAACAGAGCCATCTACAAGAGAGCATATTTCAAGTATCCTCGATTTAAGGTTCGATGACCCTTCCTTAGCAACCAGGCTGGGATTGGTGGTCACGCCGCTGATAAGCCCCAGCTTGGCGGTATGCCGTATCTGCTCGATATTGGCTGTGTCCAGAAATATATGCATTTATTCTTGTCTCCGTTTTATTATTAAAAAACTTTAATTAAGAGCTAATCAACCCCCTGTATCCCCCACTCTTGGGGGATTTTAGAAGATGGGGGACACCCCCAATTCCCTCGGCAGGAGATTTCTCCTGCACCTCTGCGGTACGAATGGTCGAATAATATTCAACCCCCTGTGATCCTCCACTCTTGGGGGGTGAGAGAGATTAGGGGACACCCCTAAATCCCTGTCAGGAGAATCTCTCCTGCACCTCTTTTTTTAACCTGTCATTGCCCTTCCCTGATATCGGGAAGGGCAATCCAGAGGGGGCACTTTACCTGGATCATCCTTCCCAACAAGGGAAGGATGATGACATTTCATCCGAATCCCCTGTTTGTCCCCCATACGTTGGGGGACTAAAGAATATTGGGGGACACCCCCAAACCCCCGCCAGAGGATGATCCATCTGGACTTCCATACTCTTACAGGAGGTTCATGCTAGTGTCGGTCTATATTAATAATGTTAAGGAGGCGCCGACTGAGATTCTGTAGCGGTGGTTCTTATATCCACCTTACAGCTATTTCTTGACTTCGGAGAGGGGGCAATTCATGAATCGCCCCTACGGGATTACGGGCACGGTCCTTCCCATACGGGAAGAATGCCATCTCTACATCTCTACATGGGCAATGCAGGTTGCGCCCCTTCAACCAGGACGTTTTTCGCCACTGCTATGAATTCTCGGAGCAATGGATGGGGGCGGGTGGGACGCGACCTGAATTCTGGGTGGTACTGGCAGCCTATCATGAATCTGTGTTCTTTAAGTTCGCAGATTTCCACCTGCTGGCCATCTGGAGACAGGCCGCTGAAAACCATACCTGCGTTCTCAAAAGTATCACGGAAATTAGTGTTGAATTCAAATTTTTGGCGGTACCGCTCCTGCACAGAGTTTTGATTATATATGGCGGCAGCCTTGGTTCCGTGTACTATATTTAATGGAAACGCTCCCAGCTTGATGGTCTGGGAACATCCTGTTGCGTCACGCCGCTCCTGCAATTGGTCGATTACTGGATAAGCCGTTCCCGGGTCGAACTCCGTTGAATTCGGGGTGTGCGAGCCGAGTATGTGCCTGGCAAACTCGATGATCATGGCGTGCATTCCCAGTGATGATCCCAGGTAAGGTATGTTGTGCTCCCTGGCGTAGCGGGCGGCGATTACCATGCCTTCCACTCCGCGGGGGCCTACGCCGCCGGGAACGATAATACCCTGAGCAGAGTGCAGTAAACCGTCGCCATTTTTTCCCAGGTCCTCTGCCTGAATCCATTGTATATTAACATCGCGATTATTGAATACTGCGGCATGACGCAATGATTCTTTAATAGATATATATGCGTCCCGCAGTTCCACGTATTGACCGACTAATGCTATAGTCACCGATTCCTTGGGCGCCTTCATCCGCTCTACCAGATTTCTCCACTCGCTGAAGTCGGCCGGGGTCCTGGGTAGGTCAAATCTTTCAACAATAAGTTCTCCCAGTCCGGCTTCTTCCAGTACGAGAGGTGTTTCATAGATCACAGGTAGTGTGGGCAAGGGCATCACGGCCTTGCGGTCAACGTCGCAAAACAGTGCAATTTTGTCTCTGATGTCTTCAGTGATAGGCAGGTCACTTCTCAAAATGATAACATCGGGTTGAATACCGATACGTCTGAGTTCGTTGACACTGTGCTGCGTTGGCTTTGTCTTTAACTCAAGGGTGGACTGCAGGTATGGGAGGAGCGTGAGATGGACATAAAGGACATTCTTTCGACCAACCTCGCTCCTCATCTGACGTATGGCTTCAAGGAAAGGAAGCCCCTCGATGTCTCCTACCGTGCCCCCTACCTCGACGATTACTACATCGGCGCCGCTCTCCTGAGCTACTTTGCGGGAACGGTTTTTTATTTCATTGGTAAGGTGTGGTATTACCTGGATTGTTCCTCCATTGAACTCCCCACGCCGTTCCTTGGTGATCAGTTCGCCGTAGATTTGTCCTGCCGAAACGCTGGATGAAGCATTCAGGTCGGTGTCGATGAATCTTTCATAGTGGCCCAGATCAAGGTCTGTCTCAGCACCGTCATGCGTCAGGTACACTTCACCATGTTGATATGGAGAGATCAAACCAGCCTCGGCGTTTAGATAAGGATCTAATTTTTGAACTGATACTGAAATATTGCGACTCTTTAAAATTCTACCGATTGAGGCGACAGCGGTACCTTTTCCTACTGAACTAACTACACCGCCAGTCACAAAGATATACTTCGTCATCAGTTCGGTTCCTTTCAGCGAGAGGGTAGGTATCTATAGATATATATAAAGAGAAGAACTACCTTCTCGTGGTATTTAAAATATGAAGAGACAACGGGGGAATTGGGGAATTGCTCTTCTGAGGTCTAAATTGTAAGGTATAGATTTTAGAATGTCAACCCCGCCCCGTTGTAATGGTTCAGGAGTTTATGTACAGGTCGACAACCTCCTCGCTCTTGTCCCAGAGTAATCGCATGTCGAGAATGCTTAGGAGATATCGATTGCCTTGCCAGGCCTTTCCAACGAACACAGCCCCCAGGTTGACGACCTCTGATTACTCATTTCTTAACTGTTCGGCGATCAATCCTTAGCCGCCTTGCCGCTTCTGAATAGTTGCTCCCGCATGCTTTCCCCGTGTCGATAATTTACCGTATCTCTCTTCGTGACATCCTTCATTTTAAAACCTGTACAATATGTTGTGAACTATTATAATATCCTTGAAACTCCGAGGAAGAAGTGATATACTATGTAAACTTTAGCGGGTTACCTTTAATACCAGCCCTGTGAGACTGGAAAGGAAGTACGCAGTGAACTATATAAATAAGAATACATATCCCCTTACCATATCTATGGATGAGGGGATTTTTTATGCTTGAAAAAGTACTGCTTGACGAGCAGGACATCCGCCGCGCTGTTACCCGCATCTCACACGAGATAGTAGAGCGGAACCGCGGCTGCGACGACCTCCTATTTATCGGCGTCCATACGCGGGGTGTCCCTTTAGCGAAGCGGATCGCTGTCTGCATCGGAGGGTTCGAGCACAAAGAAAGCTCTGTCGGCGCCCTC
>CAYGXY010000185.1:0-3944 GCA_964354045.1 uncultured Dehalococcoidales bacterium | reverse complement strand
ATAGGCACATATCGTACCTACTATTACACACTTTCCAACTCCAGCCTGCCGTGCCGCCTCGATTATCTGGATGCCCATGATAGCATTATCATAGAAAAGTTGTCCCGGGAAATTCTGGTTGAATCCGATACCCCCCACCTTTGCGGCGAGATGAATAACAATATCACAATCTTTGACTACCTGTATACAATTCTCCCACTTCCGCAGATCTATCTCTTTGCTGCGGGGAATCCTGATATTTTCTTTAAGAATCCCTTTTTCGAGAAGTTGATTGACGACTTGGGATCCAAAAAAACCAGCACCACCGGTGATAAGTATTTTTTTATTGGACCAGAATGTCATTGGCATGTCCCAACTATTGATGGAAGTTTGAATGATACCAGTATTTCCTGGAATACACAGAATTATTGATTACTCCTTTTTTTATGTATGCATGGAGTCCGGTAGTACTTCAGTCAGCATGAATCAATCCGCGTTCCACCAGCGGTTCGGGAATTTTGACGATATGATTTTATCAGCATCACCAATCGGTTCCAGTCCAGCCGCTTTCATATCAGCATCCACCATGATTTTTACCAGATCGCCGAATTTGATTGACGGTTTCCAGCCAAGTATCTTTTCAGATTTTTTCGGATTCGCGATAAGTACATCAACCTCGGTTGGACGGAAATATTTCTGATCGATTCGCACATGCTCATCCACATCGAGACCGGCATATGCAAATGCCTCTTGGACAAATTCCCGGACTGAATGAGTTTCGCCAGTTCCAATCACAAAATCATCCGGTGTTTCCTGTTGCAGGATCCGCCACATGCACTCCACGTACTCCGGCGCAAATCCCCAGTCCCGTTTTGCATCGAGGTTTCCCAGATACAGGATTCTTTCTTTCCCGGCAAGAATTCTTGCAATTGCCCGGGTGATCTTGCGGGTGACAAAGGTCTCACCACGGCGCGGTGATTCATGGTTGAAAAGAATGCCGTTGGATGCAAAGAGATGGTATCCCTCTCGGTAATTCCGGGTCATCCAGTATCCGTATATTTTTGCACAGGCATATGGGCTGCGGGGATGAAACGGGGTATCCTCTTTCTGGGGCGGGTGTGCCGCCCCGAACATCTCACTGGAGGAGGCCTGGTAGAATTTTATCGGATTTGAACATCGCCGTATTGCTTCGAGCAGACGGGTAGTCCCAAGTGCGGTAATATTGCTGGTATATTCCGGGGTATCAAAACTGACACGGACATGACTCTGCGCACCGAGATGGTATACTTCATCCGGACGGATATTGTACATCACATTCGCTATTTGCTCGGAGTCTGAGAGATCTCCGTAATGCAGAAATAATTGGGCGTGAGGATCATGCGGATCGAGATAGATTGAATCAATCCGGCTGGTGTTGAAAGTTGATGATCTCCGAATCAGACCATGGACTTCATATCCTTTTGATAATAGCAATTCGGCAAGGTATGACCCATCCTGACCTGTTATGCCTGTAATAAATGCCTTTTTTACCATGATCGATCACGTGTATGTAGTTAATATACCGTTAAAAATTTGAATCTATTGTGATGGTGATATTCAAAAAGAGAATAATTATACGGAATATTAAAATTTCAAAGCCTCAGCCGTGATTGACTATTTTTGTTCAAACCCTAAATTGAAGATTAATCAATATCCTCATAATTCTTGGTCCGATTACCTTTATTAAAGAGTAAAAGAGTATACTGTTTTATGGCCGTTCAGCAAAAGAACCACAAATGTCCAAGTGGTCATGGGACCATGTTAAGGTGTTTTGTTAAGCCATCAAATAAAGGTAAACAATCCTGGGTGAAAACCAAATGGCAATACTGTAACATTTGTGGAATTGTTCTGCCAGATGATTTTAACCCATTTTAAATGGGACACTTACAGAACGCGAATATGATACCAAAAAGAGAAGCGGAAGATCCTGTCAATGGGATTAGACTGTCGTTCGTACAGATCTTCCTTAATCGATTACCAATTCTGATGAACTAATAAAGGCTGGCATGGCGTCGATGCAATGCATCTTAATATAAATATTTGTCAGCTGATATACGAATTAATAATATTTTGAGGGATATTTGTGAAGAGTTTTGCATGTTTCAAAGTTCTATTAGGTATTTTACTACTGTTATTTTTTGTATCAATTGCGGCTGCAGATGATATCAGTTTCGGGAGTACTGTTATCGGTTCAATCTCAACTCCTGGCCAGTTTGATACGTATTCATTTTATGCTGAAGCAGGTGACCGGGTATTTCTCCGTATGCAGTCAAGCTGGTATACCAATGGACAGGCTCAGATCCGGGTTATTGGACCGCTTGGAAATGAATTAACCGTATACCACAATACCTTTGAATTTGACTGTCAGGTCGATCAGTACCTACCAGATACAGGAACGTACACCGTCGTTATTGGCGATCCATCCCTTCAGTCTAGTGGCCCATATCAGTTTTTCATTCAGAGAACAAATAATCCAGGAAACACGGAAGCATATGCTTACGGTGAGTCCCGAGCTGGTACGATCAATCCAGGTGCCCGAATGAATAGCTATACTATGAATGCGAATTCTGGTGATGTTCTGTTTTTTCGAATGGTCTCATCATGGAGTGACTGGGGTAAGGGAGAATGGTTTAGACTATATTCCCCGGACGGTTCACTGGTCATAAAGTCCAATGCTGTCAGATTTGACGGAGGGTGGATGCCTCAGGGAGAGATCTCGGCACAGGTTTCCCAAACAGGTACCTATACACTACTTGTCGGAAGCGGGGGAATGGTCTATGATATTACTGGAACGTATGATATGTTTGGTCAACGTGTAACCAACCCGGGAAACTCTATCCCGCTTCAATTCGGTAACACAGTATCCGACTCGATCACTAGTTTATCGTATTTGAAAACCTATGTGTTCGATGCCACTGCAGGTGATACTGCACTTCTTCGTATGCAGGTGAGTTGGCCAGCAAATGCTCATATCCATCTTTTTGCTCCGGATGGGACTGAATTATACCGAGGCCAATTGACCTATGAGTTGATGATCCATCAGTCCTTGCCTCAGACGGGAAGGTATACAGTTCTTGTTGGCGATCCTTTTCAAATGTATACCGGACCATACCACTTTTACATCCAAAGAGTAAATAACCCGGGAAACACCGAAGCATTTACCTTTGGAGAGTCCCAGACTGGAACCATCAACCCAAGTACCCAGATGAACAGCTATACTATGACTGCAAATTCTGGTGATGTTCTGTCTTTCAAAATGGTCTCATCATGGAATGGCTGGCGTGCGGGAGAATGGCTAATATTATATGCTCCTGATGGTTCAGGAGTCGCAATCTCCCCGATGGTCTACTCTTCCGAAGGCGTCTGGCCAATTGGGGAGATTACTGCAACGGTTCCCCAAACAGGTTCGTATCTTCTTATAGCTGGTAGTGGCGGTTCAACACACGATATTATAGGATCATACACACTCAACGGACAAAAAACAAAAAAACCAGTCGCCGAGTTCTCTGCTGACAAAACCTCCGATATTGCACCCTTTACTGTCCAGTTCACTGACCAATCTACGAACACGCCAACAAACTGGGCATGGGACTTTGGAGATGGTATCACATCAACAGAGCAGAGTCCAAGCCACGACTACACCACGATCGGGAAGTTCACCGTTACATTGACGGCCACTAATTCTGCCGGCAGCGACGTTGAAGTCAAGACCGGTTACATCACGGCCAATCCTGCTGTTGCAGCCCCGGTTGCCGGGTTCTCCGGACAACCGACGGCAGGTACTGTACCATTGACAGTAACCTTTAATGATGCATCCAGTGGAGAGATCACCGATTATGCCTGGGACTTTGGGGATGGAGGGACTTCAATTGAGAAGAGTCCGTCCCACGAGTATGCCATTGCAGGAACATATTTCGTAAATCTCA
>CAYGXY010000184.1:0-3989 GCA_964354045.1 uncultured Dehalococcoidales bacterium | reverse complement strand
TAGAGTTCCAGTATTTTAAGAGTGGTATCCCAACATTGGCTCCATACATGCTGGCGCACATACTTCAAAGCCTCCCACCTATCCTGTACATAAAACACCGAAACCCAGTATCAAGCTACAGTAAAGCTCCATGGGGTCTTTCCGTCTAGTCGCGGGTAACCGGCATCTTCACCGGTACTACAATTTCGCCGGGCGGGTTGTTGAGACAGTGCCCAGATCGTTACACCATTCGTGCGGGTCAGAACTTACCTGACAAGGGATTTCGCTACCTTAGGACCGTTATAGTTACGGCCGCCGTTCACTGGGGCTTCAGTTCAAAGCTTCGAGATGGCAAGCCATCGCTAACCTCTCCCCTTAACCTTCCAGCACTGGGCAGGTATCAGCCCCTATACTTCCTCTTACGAGTTAGCAGAGACCTGTGTTTTTGCTAAACAGTCACTTGGGCCCATTCACTGCGCCCCGGACGAACCGGGGACCCCTTCTCCCAAAGTTACGGGGTTATTTTGCCGAGTTCCTTAACGAGGGTTCTCTCGTTCACCTTAGGATTCTCACCCCACCTACCAGTGTCGGATTGCGGTACGGATACTCATTACAAGCATGTGGCTTTTCTAGACAGTATAGGGTCAACGGAATCGCCTTGGGTTGCCCCGCAACTTCCCCCTCTCTTCACCCTTCCGAAGAAGGGCTAAGATCGGGGACGCACCATGTCCAATAGGCACGCTCCATTTACCTTGCTGTGTCCCCTTCATGCCATAAGCAATGAGCAGTGCTGGAATAATAACCAGCTGTCCATCGCCTACGCCTCTCGGCCTCGGCTTAGGCCCGACTAACCCTACGCGGACTGACCTTCCGTAGGAAACCTTAGGTTTTCGGTGGGCGTGGTTCTCACACGCCTTGCGCTACTTATTCCGACATTCTCTCTTCCGTATGCTCCAGCAAGCCTCGCGGCTTACCTTCACTGCTAAACGGAACGCTCCCCTACCACCCCTCCCTTGCGGGAAGGATCCATAGCTTCGGTGACAGACTTTAGCCCCGTTGGATTGTCGGCGCGACACCACTCGACCAGTGAGCTATTACGCTTTCTTTAAATGATGGCTGCTTCTAAGCCAACATCCTGGCTGTCTGTGCGACGCCACCTCCTTGCCCACTTAGCCTGTACTTAGGGACCTTAGCTGATGGTCTGGGCTGTTTCCCTTTCGACCACGGAGCTTATCCCCCGTAGTCTCACTCCCAGAGTCTCAAGCAATGGCATTCGAAGTTTGGTTGAGTTCGGTAAGCTTTTCGCCCCCTAGCACATCCAGAGCCCTACCTCCAATGCTTACCTCTGAGGCTGTACCTGAATACATTTCGGGGAGAACCAGCTATCTCCAGGTTCGTTTGGCATTTCACCTCTATCCACAATTCATCCCCTAATTTTGCAACATTAGTGGGTTCGAGCCTCCACTCAAGATTTACCTGAGCTTCACTCTGACCATGGATAGCTCACCTGGTTTCGGGTCTAATCGATGCAACTAAATCGCCCTATTAAGACTCGCTTTCGCTGCGGCTCCATCGCTCAAACGACTTAACCTTGCTACACCGATTAACTCGCCGGATCATTCTTCAATAGGCACGCCATCATTCTTCCGAGGAAGAACTTTGACGGTTTGTAGGCACACGGTTTCAGGTTCTATTTCACTCCCCTCCCGGGGTTCTTTTCACCTTTCCCTCGCGGTACTAGTTCACTATCGGTCGTCAAGAGTATTTAGCCTTGGGATGTGGTCACCCCGGCTTCCCACAGGGTACCTCGTGCCCCGTGGTACTCAAGAACATGGGAAGAAGCCTCCCCCTTTCGCTTACGGGATTATCACCCTCTATGATGGGACTTTCCAGACACCTTCAGCTAGAGTTCGGTTTGTAACTTCTTGCCCCTACTCGGTCAGGGCATCCATGTCTTACAACACCGCAAATGCATAGGCTCCGAGGCCGTTAAGCAGTTACGGTTTAGGCTTTTCCCCTTTCGTTCGCCACTACTAAGGGAATAATTTCTTTTCCTCAGGGTACTTAGATGTTTCAGTTCCCCTGGTTACCTCTTCCCAGCCTATGTGTTGAGCTGGGAGTACCCAAGTTTTACCTGGGTGGGTTGCCCCATTCGGGAATCCACGGCTAAGCTTGATAGACAGCCAACCGAGGCTTATCGCAGTCATTCCGCGCCCTTCATCGGCCCTTGACGCCAAGGCATTCACCATGCGCCCTTAATAACTTGACCTACACTAACAGATGGGTATACCTCAATTTCATTCGCAGACTATATTCAGTTTTTAAGGTGCCTTTCACAAAAAGAGACGGCTTGATGTGAGCCGTCTCGAATAGACTACATCAGGCCTAACCTAGCTCACGTATTCAATTGGCCACCATTAGATGTATCACTGGACACATATGTTACCACACAAAATTTTCACTGTCAACACCTAATCCGCCAAGCTGATTAAAGGATAGGCAGGTAACGCTTAATTTCGTAATCGGTCACTTGAGTCCGATAAAGATCCCACTCGATCTTTTTGTTCGTTATAAACGTATGGAAAACGTGCTCTCCGAGAGCCTCCCGCAACAGCTTGCTTCCCTCGGCAAACATTATCGCCTCAGATAGGCTGCCGGGCAGGGTTCCGATGCCCCTCTTTTTTCGCGCTTCTTCGCCCATCTCAAAAACGTTCTCCTCTATCGGTTCCGGCAGTTTATACTTCTTCTCTATGCCGTCGAGGCCTGCCGCCAGCATAACGCTGAACGTCAGGTACGGGTTACATGCCGGATCGGGAGAGCGATACTCCAGTCTGGTAGCATATTCCTTTCCGGGTTTGTACTCCGGTATGCGGATCAGATCGGAGCGGTTGCGGCGAGCCCACGATAAATACACGGGCGCTTCGTAGCCGGGCACGAGCCGTTTGTACGAGTTGACCCATTGGCTGGTGACGGCTGTGATCTCCACAGCGTGTTTCAATAATCCCGCGATGAAATACTTAGCGGTTGCAGACAGGTGGAACTCATCTTTCGCATCAAAGAATGCATTGCGCTTCCCTTTAAATAACGATTGGTGCACATGCATGCCGCTGCCATTGATGCCCGCTATAGGCTTGGGCATAAAGCTGGCGTAATATCCGAACTGCTGCGCTATCTGCTTAACTATAAGCCGATAGGTCATGACGTTGTCCGCCATCTTAAGAGCTTCATCGTATCGCAAATCGATCTCATACTGGGACGGCGAGACCTCATGATGCACATACTCCACCTTCACGCCCATCTCCTCAAGGGCAAGCACCGTCCCGCGGCGCATATTCGATGCAACATCCGAGGGATTCGTATCAAAATAACCTTCCTTGTCGATGAGGTCAGGGCTCTCGGGGTTTTTAAAATAGAAGAACTCCAGCTCCGGGCCAACGTAATATGTATAGCCCAGGTCCGTAGCTTTTTTAAGGTTCCTTTTGAGCACAAATCTGGGATCACCCTCGAAAGGTTCGCCCCCCGGCTTCTGGATATCGCAAAACATCCTGGCCACGGCGAATTCCTTGGGCCGCCACGGGATCATGCAGAACGTGGAAGGGTCCGGCATGGCGATCATATCACTCTCGTCGATACGGGCGAAACCCTCGATAGAAGAGCCGTCGAAGCCCATTCCGTCCTCCAGCGCCCGCTCCAGCTCTTCGACCGTTATGGCCACGCTCTTCAAGAAACCCAGGATATCGGTGAACCAGAGACGTATGAACTTGACATTGTTCTCTTTAGCCTTACGGAGGATCTGCTCTTTGGCCGCGTCCAATTTTTTCGTCATATCGCACTTCCTGATTAAAAAATGATAGCTCAGCTTATACTTATGAACGACGCTTTGTCAATACTAATTTTAAAACCCGGGCGACTCCGCCGCAATCCCTGATCACATCCACACTGGACCATGAACCGAGGCCTGCAGCCCATGATGCCAGCGCCTCAGTTTGAGATGGAGCGATCTCGAGGAG
>CAYGXY010000183.1:0-4017 GCA_964354045.1 uncultured Dehalococcoidales bacterium | reverse complement strand
TTGCGATTTACGTTCGCGACAAGCCCGCCGCAAAGCCCGCGGTCCGGGGTTATATGTACAACAGCAACCTTATTCACCAGCCTCTTGACCAAGAGAGGATGGCTCTCCTCCCCCACACGTGTTTGCGCCGCAAGGTCAGCCAGCACCTGTTTTATCTTTTCTGCGTAGGGACGCGCAGCAAGCGTACGTTCTTGAGCGCGCCTCATCTTCGAGGCGGCTATCATCTCCATAGCCTTAGTGACCTTGGAGGTATTGCGTACGCTCTTTATCCGGCGATTGATCTGACGAATAGTTGCCATTTTATACCTTTATTGCTTTCTTATTCCTTCCGATCCATTTAGTAAGGTACCGTTGTCTTGAATTCCGTTATGGCCTTCTTCAAAGCCCCGTCTAACTCATCACTGATTACCTTCTCTTTATTTATCTTCTGGATAATGTCGGAATGAGAGGTCTCCATGAAGCGATGGAACGCCAACTCAAAGGCCATTACTTTATTCACAGGCACATCATCAAGGAACCCATTTGACACAGCGTAGATGATGGTCACCTGTTTACCGAGCGACATCGGGACATACTGGTCCTGCTTTAACACCTCTGTCATGCGCTGTCCACGATCCAGCTGCGCTCTGGTAGCCTTATCCAATTCTGATGCACCGAACTGAGCAAAGGTCTGAAGCTCACGGAACTGCGATAGCTCACCACGCAGTTTGCCTGCCACCTTCTTCATCGCTTTGGTCTGAGCCGTACTACCTACACGGGAAACGCTCAGACCCACGTTCACGGCCGGCCTGATACCGGCATTGAACATATCGGTCTCCAGGAATATCTGACCGTCTGTAATGGAGATTACGTTTGTCGGGATATAAGCCGATATATCGCCTGCCTGGGTCTCGATTATTGGCAGAGCTGTAAGCGAGCCGCCGCCATATTTCTTGTCCATCTTTGCAGCCCGCTCGAGAAGCCGGCTGTGCAGATAGAAGACGTCGCCCGGGTAAGCCTCGCGGCCTGGCGGGCGCCGCAGCAGCAATGACATCTGACGATAGGCCCAGGCATGCTTGGAGAGATCATCGTATATGATCAAGGCGTCTTTGCCCCGCTCCATGACCTCCTCACCGATAGCACATCCGGCATATGGCGCCATATACTGCAAGGCCGCCGACTCTGCGGCGTTGGCGCATACGACTACAGTATGCTCCATAGCACCGTTATTCTCTAACACCGCGACAGCCTGCGCCACCTTGGACGCCTTCTGCCCTATAGCAACATAGATGCAGATGAGGTCTTCGCCCTTCTGCGCTATTATCGTATCAAGGGCGATGGCCGTCTTGCCTGTAGCGCGGTCGCCGATTATCAGCTCACGCTGTCCGCGGCCAATGGGAATGATGCTGTCGATAGCCTTGATGCCGGTACGAACCGGCGTATTCACAGATCGTCTCGTAACAACGTTCGGAGCTATGCGCTCGATGGGCCGTGTCTTGTCATGCTTGATCGGCCCCTTGCCATCGAGCGGCCGACCCGTCGGATCGATAACGCGTCCGATAAGGCCGTCCCCCACCGGCACCTCAGCGATTCTACCGGTAGAGCGCACCTCATCCCCCTCCTTCACCTTGTTCCACTCTCCCAGAACAATCGCGCCGACGCTATCCTCTTCCAGGTTCAGAGCCATACCGATGATATCGTGAGGGAACTGCAACAATTCGCTGTACTTCACGCCAGAGAGGCCGTGAATACGCGCAATTCCGTCACCTATCTCCACCACGGTTCCTACATCCACCATAGTGACCGTGGAGCCGAACTGCTCGATCTGCTGTTTTATAATCTCCGTAAAGTCATGCGCTCGAGCCATATCGAGTTACCTCCAGTAAAAACTAACCTTATTTCTTAGGCTCTTCTTCCTTCTTGGGCTTGGGCGGCTTCATGAAGAAGAACGCCATTACCAGACCAAGACCAGCTAAAATAACTACGGGAATGAAGGCATCTATCATCCCTCCAGAGCCCTTAAATATCTTGCCTGAGTACGCGGCGACGAACGTGGCTACCAGGCCGCCTACACCGTATGCCAGAAAGACTACGCCGTAGTTCCTGGCTGAGTTCTTTACACCGAAATACTGCGCTGTAGCTGTAGGTGCAATAGCCAGCCAGCCGCCGAGGCCAAGATAGAAAAGACAGAAGGCAACAAAGTACATTGCCTGGTGTGCAGTTGAAGGAGTACTGCTACCACGCATCGTTATCATAAGGATGGAAGCCACAATGATGATGGCGAATGTAATCATCGCGGCTATCCTGGGTCCAAGCTTATCTGTCACCCACCCCAGAAGCGGCCTGCCTCCTGCATTGAACGGTGCTAATATGAACTGTACTATGACCGCAGTTGAGAGAGCGGCTGTGCTTATTGTCAAAGCAATCATCGGTAGGCCATATACACTCTTGTAGATGCCAATGGCCATTAGTCCAGCCAGTGTACCGATGGTATAGCAAGCGAATAGTATCCAGAACCGTCGGGTCTTGATAATATCTTTACGATCAAGGTCCTGAGTGCTTGTAGCTGCCGCAGGAGCCGCCTTAGGCGTCCATCCTGCCGGCTTCCAGCCTGCCTCCGGGAACTTCATGAACCAGGCTGAAACGAGGATTACTACTAAGAATACTATACCTAAATACAACAAGGCATCGAAAAGCTGATTCGGAGTATGCATAGTTATGAGCTTCTGGCCCAGGTATGTGCTGATGAACGGGGAACCGCCGAATCCGGCCAGCGCCAAGCCTGTAGCCAAACCCTTTTTATCTGGGAACCACCTGGTGGCAGCCTGAATCGGTACGATATATGAGATACCAACGCCAGCGCCGCCGATCACCCCATAAGCAAGGACAAATAGAGGAACGCTATGCGACCATTTAGCTACGAAAGAAGCGAGTATCCAGCCCAGGGCAACAACAATGCCGCCGATGATCCCCTGCTTCTTGGGACCTAGCTTAGCCAGCAGCTGGCCGCTAAATAGGAACAGTATGGCAAAAAACAGCAGGAAGACGCCGAACGGTATTTGCTGCTTAAAAATATCACCTGCCGCCTGTATCTTCGTAACAGCATCCGGGCCAAAACCCCATTCCTTCGCTAGCTGTGTGCCAAAAACGGCGTAGGCATAGATACTGCCCAGACACAGGTTTATGATGAACCCGAGGACGACGAACATCCACCGGCCCTTTTCCGCCGGCATACCGAAGAGTTTAGTTCCTTCCGCCATTAGTCACTCCTCCCTTTAACTTCTAATATAATCGACTATCAATAATTCCTGACGGTGGAGGATAGAATCTATCAGTCCATCCTCCACCGAACATCTCTTAATTACTAGGGTATGCGCTCCTTGACCAGGGTCTCGACAACAGAAGGATCGGCAAGTGTAGAGGTATCGCCAAGGTTGCTGACGTCGCCGGAAGCTATCTTGACTAAGATTCTCCTCATGATCTTGCCACTTCTTGTCTTAGGAAGGCCATCAGCGAACTGAATCTTCTCAGGGCTTGCGATCGGGCCAATCTGCTTGCGCACGTGGGCCACAAGTTCCTTCTTCAGGTCTTCCGACTTCGGCTTGCCCACCTTCAATGTCACGTAGGCATAAATAGCCTGGCCCTTGATGTTGTGCGGGATGGGCACAACAGCCGCCTCGGCCACGAACGGATGGCTCACCAGCGCGCTTTCTACCTCAGCCGTTCCGATGCGGTGACCCGACACCTTGATAACGTCGTCGATGCGGCCCATCAGCCAGTGATAGCCGTCATTATCAGTCCTGGCGCCATCGCCGGCCATGTAAAAGCCCGGGAAGCGGTCATAGTAAATCTCTTTGATCCTCTTGTTTCCGGGATCGTTCCACAATCCGCGGAGCATGCCAGGCCATGGTTTCGCAATGCACAGGTAACCGCCCTCATTCTTGCCAACCTGTTTGCCTTCCTCGTTCAGGATCGCAGTAGCGACCCCCGGGAACGGGAATGTTGCGGAGCCTGGCTTAAGCGGGGTAGCTCCCGGCA
>CAYGXY010000182.1:0-3267 GCA_964354045.1 uncultured Dehalococcoidales bacterium | reverse complement strand
CATCGGTGGTTAAAGAACTGATAGAGAATTCCATCGATGCTGGTTCAAAGCAGATTAAAATCGAAGCCAGACGTGGCGGGATTAAACACATCAGAGTCGTTGATAACGGCTCAGGTATTTCCTCAGATGAAGTTGCCCTCGCATTCCAGCGCCATGCCACCAGCAAGGTTCGTGGTGTTGCCGACCTTGAAAGTATCTCCACACTAGGATTCAGGGGTGAGGCGCTCCCCAGCATAGCAGCGGTATCGCAAGTTAACATAACTACACACACCAGCAAAGATTCAACTGGTACATACCTCGTTCTGCAGGGCGGTAAGGTAACCGAGCAGGGACAGAAGGCCAGTCCTCAGGGAACATCGGTAACTGTACAAAACCTTTTTCAAAATGTACCCGCACGTCTAAAATTCCTCAAGTCAATCTCTAATGAGAGCACGCACATATCCGAGCTTGTCAGCCAGTACGGCCTCGCTTATCCGGAGATAAAATTTGAACTTGTGGCTGATGGTAAAGTTTTTCTGCAGACGCCGGGCAACGGTAGTTTGCAGGATGTTCTTGTTGAGATATATGGATTGAAGACGGCTGAGGCAATGATCGAGGTTGTAAATAGCGGTTCACAGGTATACGGATTCGTCAGTCCTCCCAGCCTGACACGCTCGCGCCGCGACAGCCTGAGTTTCTTTGTCAACCGAAGGTGGGTGAAAAGCGGTCTTCTTACGCGGGCAACTGAGGAAGCATACTCCGGACTGCTTATGACCGGCAAACACCCCATCGCTGTTTTGAATATTTCTATCCCGCTTAGCGATATAGATGTCAACGTCCACCCCGCTAAGACCGAGGTCAGGTTCCGCAGTGAGGGGGAGGTGTTCACCCTGGTGCAGCGGGCGGTGCGTGCGGCACTGGTCGCAGAATCGTCTGTACCCGATGCGAAAAGGGCGCCGCGCCCTATCGGTTTATCCGCTGCAACGGCTGGATCAGAGCGAACAGCTATGCAGGAGAGGTTATTCAGGGAGCCTTCTTTGGCGCAAGGCCAGCAACCTCGTAAAGTCCTGCCTGAATCGCGGCTGCCTATTTTGCGTATCATCGGACAGTTGGCCAGTACTTATGTCATAGCAGAAGGTCCTGACGGCATGTACCTCATCGACCAGCATGCCGCTCACGAACGCATCTTATTTGAAAAAGTGATGGCGCAGCGGGCCAGGTGCGCTGTTGCAGTGCAGGGAATGCTTGAGCCTGTGACGATTGAAATTTCACCGAGCCAGGAAAGCTTGCTAAATAAGGCTCAGGAAGCACTGAAATCGTACGGATTTGCCATTGAACCTTTCGGGGGTAAGACTTACTTGGTGCGCACCGCCCCCGCCCTGCTTGGAGAAGGTGATATTATCAGAGCGGTGCACGAGATCATCGATATGTTCTCTGAAGAAGCAGATAGGTCAAAGGGTGATGAGGAAATCGCTGCTACCATTGCATGCCACGGTGCGGTCAGAGCCGGCAAGGTATTAACTATGGAAGAGATGGCGCAGCTCGTCCGCGATCTGGAGAATGCAGAATCGCCGCTCACCTGTCCTCATGGCAGGCCTTCGATGATTCGTTTTTCATCATCTCAACTGGAACGCGACTTCGGCCGCTCCTCATAGCTAAATCGCGGGCTGTGAATTAACCCCCTGCTATCCCCCTTGAAAGGGGGAAACAATATCCAAATCCCCTGTCAGTCCCCCATACTTTGGGGGACATAAATAGATTTAGGGGACACCCCTAATACCCCGGTCCTTCCGCGGAAGGGCACCTCTTTACTACCTAAACCGTCATTCCGGCCTGCGCCGGAATCCATATAGGGCGAATGGCCATTCGCCCCTACATCGTACGGGCACGGTGCGTGGTTATAGCTGTAAGTAATTGTGGGCGTAGATAGTTTTATTCTTTAATACAGCGACGGTTTTGGCCAGCTCAGCTTGCTTAGCGTCGCCCATATCGACTCGCGACGTATCGAATTCCTCACCCGCGGCGCATGAATCATATAGAGCCAAGTAGGATTTCCCTATGGGAGTCGAATCGTCTCTGTTCTCCAGAATTTTAATTGTGTCCATCAGCTCTTTGTCGCAGGGGTCGAGTATGGCGGTGTCCATGCCGGCGCCCATAAGCATTACCAGATAGATGCGGTTTAGCACTTTCCTCACATTAGCGGGGGCGCCGTTAGAGACATTGGAGAGGCCGCAGGTCATATGCAGCGACGGGTTCATGATCGACTTTGCAACTAACGTGGTCTGAATTACCTCGGGCGCATGCTCCTGCGTGCCGTTCACCGTCATCACCAGCGGATCGATATAGAGGTTCTCCGTCTTAACCCCGGCAGCCTCGGCTGCGGGCAGCAGGTCCTCGACAAGTATCTGAGCCCTGGCGTCGGCGCTCACCGGTAAGCCGGTGGCGCGAAGCGTCAGCGCGATGATGCCTACATTGTATTTTGCGGCGAGGGGGAACAGAACGCTCATTCGTTTGGGGTCGGCATTGGTGCTGTTTATGATGGGTTTGCGTTTGCATATCTTAAGCCCAGCCTCGATGGCCTCCGCGTTGGTCGTATCCAACGAGAGCGGTACGTCGGCCACCTCCTGAACGGTGTTGACAATCCAGTTCATGACCTCGGGGCCAGTCTTTTTCTGAGGCCCGATGTTGAGGTCGAGCACCTTGGCTCCGCAATCCACCTGCTTTTTTGCCAGGTTTTGGATGAAGGCCTTATCCCGCCCCTCGATCGCAGCTCTGACCTCTTTGTTGATGATATGAATGCATTCTCCGATCGGTATAAACATAGCTTTATCCTTTAGCCGAAATCAAATTGAGCTTCATCGCTACATCCAATACGCCTTTACGTAGTGGCGAGTCGGCGGGCAGATCGATTAAAGGCTTGCCGCTTATCTCCAGATCAAGAATGTTAGGGTCCTCGGAGATAGCGGCGATGAGATCGAGCCCCGCTTCGTTGATCGATTGTCTAATCTGTGATGGTATCCCGTTTCGGACTCTGTTGACCACTAGGCATATTCTGTCCACGTGGCTTCGCAGTTCGCCGATGAGGTCTTTTATTCTTGTGGCGGCGGTTATCCCTCTGATCGATGGATCGGAGATTATCAGTAGGATGTCCACATCGCGTGTTGTCTGGCGGCTGATATGCTCCATGCCGGCCTCGTTGTCGATTACAACATATTCGTAGTGGCTTGCCAGCCGGTCGATGCTGTTTCGCAGCCAGTTGTTGGCCGCGCAGTAGCACCCCGGCCCCTC
>CAYGXY010000181.1:0-4479 GCA_964354045.1 uncultured Dehalococcoidales bacterium | reverse complement strand
CAGTTCCCCCGCCAGAGGGTGTTCCCTCTGGAGATCCCTTTTACTATTAGAGGTCGATTCCCCCTCTTTATTAAAGAGGGGGACAGGGGGAGTTCGAATTCTCTTCTATAACTCCTGTGCCGCGAGGAAGCCGCCCTCGGTGGCCTGCGCTATCTTGCCGGCCTCCGCGCAGTCGCCGATGGATTTTATATCGATCTTGCCGCCGAACTTCCCTTTCAGCTTCTCATACAGCTCTGCGCGCGGCTTCATGCCCATGGCCAGCACCACGGTGTCGGCATCGAAGAAGATGGTGGTGCATTTCTTATTGGCGCGCACCCTGCTCTCGGTGATCTGCTCCACCTTCGCGCCGGTGACCCATTTCACGCCGGCGTTGTGCAGCCGCTGCATGATTATCCACCTTATAGTTATGCCGATATCGTTTCCCATGCGGTCCAGCATTTCGATGATGGTGACCTTCTTGCCCCTCTCCGCGAGATACTCCGCCACTTCGCAGCCCACCAGGCCGCCGCCAACGACCACGACCTTCTCACCCGCCGCTTTTTTCTCGCCGCTGAGCACCTGGATGGCGGTGACAATATTTGGCACGTCCCGGCTCCAGTCCGGCGGCACTATGGGCCGGGCGCCTGCGGCCACGATCACGGCGTCGGGTTTTCCTTTAGCGATGGTGTTCTCATCCGCCTCCGTGTTGAGCTCTATCTTAACTTTGTTCTTTTTGAGCTGTGTCTCGTAATAGGCGATGAGGTTGTTGATCTCCCACTTGTACGACGGCGCCGCCGCAGGGATGAGATTGCCTCCCAGCCGGTTGCCTTTGTCGAACAGCGTAACGTCGTGCCCCAGTTTGGCGGCGTCGACGGCGGCCTCCATGCCGGCGGGGCCTCCGCCGATGACGAAGACCTTCTTCGGTTTCTTAGCGTGGTCGGGTCGATCCTCCCATTCTCGGCCCATGCGCGGGTTCACCGCGCAGGCCACGGATGCGCCGAGCATCACTCTGTCGAGACAATAATTGCAGGCGATGCATGGCCGAATATCGTCGAATCTTTCCTGCATAGCTTTATTTGGCAGCTCCGGATCGGCCAGCAGCGCGCGCCCCATGCCCACGAGGTCGGCCTTGCCCTGAGCGATTATCGAGTCGGCCAAGATGGGATTATTGATGCGGTAGCCGGCGATGACCGGTATCTTCACTACCTTCTTTATCTCCTCTGCAAGATAGACGAAGTTGCCGCGCGGCACGGACATGTAAATAAGCGGCGTGCGGCACTCGTGCCACCCGGCTGCCACATTGATGCAGGACACGCCTGCACCCTCCATCATGACCGCGATCTTCTTACCGTCATCAAGTTTATTGCCCCCCTCCATGAACTCGTCGGCGGAGAAGCGGCATATTATGGGGAAATCGCTGCCGGCCTTCTTCTTGGCCGAGGCGATTATCTCCAGCAGGAAGCGCATCCTGTTCTCGAAACTGCCGCCATATTCATCGGTGCGCTTGTTTGTCGCCGATGACAGGAAGCGCGATATGAGGTAGCCGATGCCGCAGTGCAGCTCCACGGCGTCGAAGCCGGCATCGCGGGCGCGCCTGACGCCCTCGGCGTACTCGTCGATTATCTGGTGTATCTCGCCGATGGTCAGCGCGCGGGGCTTGGAGTTCTTGCGCGTGGCGACCTCCGACGGGCCGACCTCCTCGATCTTCTCGCCGTCGGCGCGGGCCCAGTAGTACTGCAGGCCGATCTGGGGCGCTATCTTTGCGCCTGCCGCATGCACCGCGTCCGCGTCCTCCCTGAGTCCGGGGATGAACCTGTCGGCGTGTATCGAAATCCGTCCGGGGAGCGGCACGCCGGTGCTTCCGGGCATGAGCATGCCGGTTATTATCAATCCGGCGCCGCCCCTGGCCCGGGCGACGAGGTATTCCCGGTCGCGCTTGGAGGCGTAGCCGGCGTCGCCGTAGCCCGTGTCCATGGACAGCATCACGATGCGGTTCTTGAGTTCTACGCCGCCGATCTGGAACGGCTGGAAGAGATTAGTAAGTTTTGTCATGATATTATTTCCTTATTATTTATCAACCCCCTGCTATCCCCCAATCATGGGGGAATTTTAAAAAAGACAGGGGACACCCCTGAAACCCCGGCAGGAGAATTCTCCTGCACCTCTTTTTCTTCATTCGTGATAATAGTAATTGTCGGGGAGTGAAGGGTCAAGGGCTGAGTGTTTTATGATATGGCGATAGTTGGGTTTATCCGGACTTCTTCTTTCCGAAGGGGCAGGCCGATATGCAAATACCGCAGATGGTAGTATCTTTTTGAATCCTGGCCATCGACAGTTGCCTGCACATATCGTGGCATTTATGAGCGTCGTAGAACTCGTCTCTGTGTACGCCCGTATCCCACAGGGTACCGTTCGCGGCCTGCGCGGGGCACTTCTCGACGCAGATATTGCATGAGCCGCATTTGCTCTTGCTGACGGGCTTGCCGAGTTGTCGGAACCTGTGGTTTGTCAGCACGCTTGTAAATCGGGCCCTTGGCCCAAACGTCTTAGTAATTAGCAAATCCGTCTTGCCTATCCAGCCCAGGCCGGCGCGGGTGGCAACCATCTTGTAGGATACTTTGTAGCGCAGGTTCCTCTCGTAGTCTGCTTCGCGCTCCCTGTTGTCGCCAACAGCTACCGGGTGGTTTTCGATACCGCGCGCGTTCATCTCGCTCGATATTTGTTCGGTGATGCGCCTGAGCTCTTTGTTGGTGCTGTTAAGCAGGTTGAGGTATTCCAATGTAGGGCCGTCTACGATGGAGTCAATGATGCCGTCGGCTAGCTTCTTTCCGATGACCACGGCGTATCTGTAAGGATATTTGTTGATGATTAAATCTTGCAGATCGGCGTAGCCGACGATGTAGTTATATTTGTCTGGGATGATTTTGGCTATCGCTTCTTCGATGGTTGCGTGGCTGCTCATGGTTAGAAGTATATCATGATGGCAAATGTGGGGGTAGTTTGGCTTAGCTCTACGCTCTGCTGTAATCAACCCCCTGCTATCCCCCAGTCTTGGGGGAAATAAAAAAAGAGATAGGGGACACCCCTATAACCCTGGCAGGAGATGAGTCTCCTTCACCTCTTCGTTAAGCTAACCACTTCCTTCAAGGAAGTGGGCTATATGAGGATGCCATTGGTTATCCTCTCCCTCTGCATGGGAGAGGGCTAGGGTGAGGGTCGGACACTTCCCGAGCCGTACCAGTTCCCCCTCTTTTTAGAAGAGGGGGTAAGGGGGAGTTTTACATTTAATTATCTTCCCTCTCCCTCCGCAGGGAGAGGGTTAGGGTGAGGGAACGAATTTCCCTAACTCGTAGCTGTCATTCTGAATCCTTACGAGGAATGATGAAGAATCTCGTTATTAACGATAAAGAAACGGGGGACATCACTGTCCCCCGTCGTACTCTCTCGATAGTCGCTAAGTCTAGAAGTAGCCCTGCGCCTTGAGCAGCTCGGCCATGAGTATGGCGCCGCCGGCGGCTCCCCGCACCGTGTTGTGAGACAGCCCCACAAAGCGGATGTCGAAGACGTTGCACGGACGCACCCGCCCCACGCTCACAGCCATGCCCCTGCCCGCATCACGGTCCCACCTCGGCTGCGGCCGGTCCTGCTCCTCGCGGCAGATGATAGCCGGTATGGGAGCGGAGGGCAGCTTCAGCCTCTGGGGCTCGCTGGTGAACTTACTGAAGATATTCAGTACATCTTTGACAGACGGTACCTTGTCGGCGAACTTCAGGCTGACACAGGCGGTATGACCGTCCAGAACCGGCACGCGGTTGCAGTGCGCCGATATCTTCATCGAGTTGTCGGGCACGATCTTGCCGTCGACAATCTTGCCGAATATCTTCATAGGCTCCTGCTCGGATTTCTCCTCCTCGCCGCCGATGTACGGTATCACGTTATCTATGATCTGCAGTGAAGCAACGCCCGGGAATCCGGCCCCTGAGACCGCCTGCATCGTGGCTATTATCGCCATCTCGATAGGGTATCCCGCCTGCTGCAGGGCGTGGAGCGGGGTCACGTAGCTCTGCAAACTGCAGTTAGGCTTCACGGCCAAGAGACCTTTCTTCCAGCCCCTGCTCTTGCGCTGAGCCTTGATGACCTCGGTATGCTCCCAGTTGACCTCGGGTATGATCATTGGCACGTCCGGGGTAAATCTGTGCGCCGAGTTGTTGGAGACCACGGGGAAGTCGTTCTTTGCGTACTCCTCCTCGAGCTTTTTGATGGTGTCCTTATCGGCCTCGATGGCAGAGAAAACCATCTGGCACTTGCCCCTGGCCGAATCGACTATGTTAGCGTCGCCGACGATGAACTTCTTCACTGTTTCGGGCATGGGATCCTCCATGACCCATCTTCCCTTTACCGCTTCGGCATACTTCTTTCCCGCCGAGTTGGGGGAAGCCGCGATGTATGTGACCTCGAACCAGGGGTGGTTTTCCAGCAGCCGGAGGTAGTTCTGGCCTA
>CAYGXY010000180.1:0-2964 GCA_964354045.1 uncultured Dehalococcoidales bacterium | reverse complement strand
GCGCCGGAACCGGCTGGGTCGGCAAGATCGCCGGCAAGGAGGGGCCGCATGACCTCAACATGTTCATCAAGATAATCAATATCAACCTCATCGGCACTTTCGACGTCTGCCGCTGGGCGGCATTCCATATGCAGAGCAACGAGCCTAACGCGGACGGCGAGCGCGGCGTTATCATCAACACCGCATCCATAGCCGCCTTCGACCCGCAGATCGGGCAGATAGCCTACTGCGCATCAAAGGCCGGAGTAGTAGGAATGACACTTGCCATCGCCAGGGACATGTCCAAGCCGGGCATCAGGTGCTGTACCATCGTCCCCGGTGCTTTTGACACGCCGCTCATGAAAATGATGCCGAAGGAGCTGAATGACGCGCTGGCGGCGCAGATACCATTCCCCAAGCGCTTCGGCAAGCCCGATGAATATGCCATGCTGGCCCAGCAGATAGTCGAGAACACCTTCCTCAATGGTGAGACGATTCGACTCGACGGCGCCATCCGCATGCCGCCCAAGTAACATTAACATCACGATTATACGGTTGTAGGGGCGATTCGCGAATCGCCCCTACCGATTTTTGATAAGAGGTGCAGGATAAGCTCCTGCCGGGGGAACTGGGGGTGTCCCCCAGCCTCTTCCTTCCCCCAAGATTGGGGGCCAGGGGGTTGACCAGAAACATATGAAAGCGATAATCTTTCGCCAAACAGACCGCGACTCAGTATATTCCAATACCAGCGCCAAGACAGGATAATTCATGACCGAAACATCTATTCGCATCGATGAAATACCACTCGGTGATCCGAGGATAAAGCTATTTGCCAATTTCCCATGGCGCCTTTACCGAGGCGACCCGTGCTGGACCCCGCCGCTCCGCGGCGACCTGCTGGGCAACCGCCTCCTCAAACTTACTGGTTTGCTCACAAAGGAACATCCCTACCACCAGCACGCCGAGGTTACACATTTCATGGCATGGCGCGACGGGCAGCCGGTGGGGCGCATCTCGGCAGCCGTAAACCGCCGCTTCAACGAACACTACAACAGCAAGATCGGTTTCTTCGGTTTCTTTGAAACAATCGATGATTACGAGGTCGCCAGGATTCTACTGGACCATGCGCGGGCATGGCTCAAAGCCCGCGGTATGACAGTTATGCGCGGACCCGGTGAATACTCCAATGCCACCCACGAGCGCCAGGGCGTCCTGATAGAGGGCTTTCAATATCCGCCAACCGTGGAACTGACGCATAACCCGCCTTACTATGGAACATTCCTGAATAGGTACGGTTGCAATAAGGCAAAGGACTACTATGCTTATATCACCGAGCTTGACAGTCCAGACTCACCGCAACTCGACGAACTGGTGAAACAGATACGCCAGCGCAGGAAGATCGAGACCCGTCCGCTGAATTTCAAAGAACTGCGCTCCGAGATACAACTGGTGATAAGAATATATAACGACAGCTGGGCTGAGAACTGGGGATTCCTGCCAATAACTGATGAGGAAGCTAACACAGTGGCAGATTCTCTGCGACCAATCGTCGATCCCGGCCTTGTCAGGTTTGCTTTTATCCATGGCGAGCCGGTAGCTGTGCTAGGGGCTTTCCCCGACCCTTATTACGCCCTGCGGCCGCGCTGGCGCTGGTACGGCGACAATGACCTTATACGTATAGTTAGACTGTTTTTTATGCGCCGGCACATCCCATGCGGGCGCTTGATGTTCTTCGGCATCCGCCCCGGATTCCGCAACCTTGGTATAGACGCCCTTCTTTACCATGAAACCAGGGAATACGCTATAAAAAATGGCTACCGCACATGCGAGGCTTCAATGCTGCTTGAGGATAATGACCTGATTTTACGCGCCTCGGAGTTCATGGGAGCGCGTCATTATAAAACATGGCGTATCTACGATCTGCCATTGGCATAAGGGGGAATCCTGCCTTGACATATTTTCACTTTTGCCATAGCCTTGTTTCTATTGTATAATCCGAAGCCGTGGAGAGGTGTCCGAGTGGTTAATGGTGCCGCTCTCGAAAAGCGGTCTCGCTGTTTCAGCGAGCGCGGGTTCGAATCCCGCCCTCTCCGCCAGATAATCTCTCTTCAAATATATTATCGATTATCAAAGATTGTAATATAGGCTACTTCTCGACGAATCGCTGATATTATGGTACATTACTCAAACTGGATTATTTATAGGAAACGAAATATACATGATTATAACGAATGTAATAAGTAATCTAGCCTGTTGCGAGGTGTACCATGGATAAGCAACTGAAAGTATTAATCCTGGAACATATACCTGAAGACGCGGAACTTATCCAGCGTGCGCTGCGGAAAAGCGGCATTAATTTCGTATCACGGAGCGTAAAGACAAAGACGGAATATTTAAATTACCTCGAGAAAGCAATAGATGTTATCATCGCCGATTACGATTTACCCAATCTCAGTGCGATCAAAGCCTTGCAGATGTTAAATGAACGTAAGCTGGATATTCCCTTTATTTTTGTTGCCAGCACTATCAGCGAAGGCCAGGCAGCCGACTGTATGAAAAAAGGTGCAGCGGATTGCATCCTCAAAAATCGATTATCACACCTGGGACCTGCAGTAATACATGCGTTAGACAAGAAGAAGACGACGAGCTTCCCTAGTGAAAAGAACACTGCAAAGGCTGACCTGACGAATACACGCCTGAGGCTGCAGAAAATATTTGAAGATACGGTGCATGCGTTGGCCTCGGTAACTGAGAACAGAGATCCTTTCACTACAGGCCATCAGAATAGAGTTGCCTCCCTGTCTTATGGCATTGGCTATAACATCTTTTTAAAAAGTCACGAATCTGCAGAAGCGCTTTACCTGGCTGGACTGATTCATGATATCGGCAAGGTAGCCGTTCCTATCGAGATCCTCAGCCAACCCCCCGCACTCACAGCTCTAGAGATCGATCATGGATCGCTACCAGTTCCCCGCCGCTATGACA
>CAYGXY010000179.1:0-5038 GCA_964354045.1 uncultured Dehalococcoidales bacterium | reverse complement strand
AACCTCCGCAACCCTACCCCGTCATTACCCAATTATGTAGGGGCAACCCTTGTGATTGCCCGCCCTTCACCTCTTGTTTTAGCTAGCCCGCTAGCTCTGTGGAGGTAGAGGGCTAGGGTGAGAGTCCCCCTCTCACCCCTGAAACCCCGGTCCTTCCGCGGAAGGACACCTCGAACTCCCCCCTAACCCCCTCTTTTTCAAAGAGGGGGAAGGAAATGAAGACGCAGAAAGTAGGGCGGGCTGTGCCCGCCAATAAAAAACACCGCGGAAAAGCCGTGGCCCGAGCCCCCCTGCATGAACCATTGAAGACTAGAACATCCCTATATTTATCTGACACGATACTACACATATTTGGGAATGGGATAAATACGTTAAATTATGTTATAGTAAATACAGGTGTAATATGATCATCAACAAGATTACAAAGTTTTTACTGACCGTCACTACCATCCTGGTAACCCCTTTCAAATGGGTCATGATCGTCCCGACCTATATCCTTCTAAACACGCCTCTGATTAAAGTAGTTTATGAATTCATCATCACGCTGGTCTGGCTGCCGTTCGGCGTCCTCATCACGGGAATAAGCATGGTGTACAAAAGCGTGCCGGTCGTCGGTTTCATACTGGCACTCATAGGAATACCGGTAGTGCTTATAGGCTATGCGTTAGGCTACCTTCTGTCCCCTCGCGGCAATGAAGAGCGGGCTTTCATCGAGGCTTCCCAGTCATACCCGTCCGTCGGCGACATAATATAGTTACATCGGAAAGAGCATCCTGGCGAAACCGACAGGCACCAATTTTCGCTCAAAGACTTTAATTCTATTGACAAGGCTTTCTTATAGCTATATACTTGCCCCTGTTGGCAAACAGTTTCCTACTGCCGTATTAAACATAATGAAGTGTGCTTATGGGATTTGAAACACAGGCCGTAGAACGGAAAGTAATATCCATCCTTAAAATCCTCAGCGGGTGTCAGGAACCCCTGGGGGCAAGGATTATTGCCGGTCGACTGAAGGACTATGGTATCGAGCTCGGGGAAAGGGCTGTAAGATATCACCTTAAGCTTACCGACGAAAGAGGCCTTACACGCCTTGTCGGCCGCGACGGGCGCGTGCTCACCAAGCAGGGCGAAGAGGAACTGAACACCGCCCTGGTAAAAGACAAGGTCGGGCTGGCGATATCCAAGATAGAGCTACTCGCATTCCGCACCAACTTCGATGCTGAGAAACGCCGCGGCCCGGTGCCTGTTAACATATCGTTCTTCCCGGAAAGGAAGTTCAATAAAGCCCTCCTGGCAATGAAACCAATCTTCGATGCGGGGTTATGCGTGAGCAACCTTGTAGTTACAGCACGAGGCGGGGAAAAGCTGGGGGAATTCACCGTCCCCAAGGGCAGGGTCGGGTTTGCCACGGTCTGCAGCATAGTTATCAACGGCGTCATGCTGAAAGCGGGCATCCCCATGGACTCGCGTTTCGGCGGCATACTGCAGGTGCGGAACCGCAAGCCCGTTCGTTTCGTCGAGCTTGTCCATTATGCCGGGTCATCCCTGGATCCGTCGGAAGTATGCATCAGAGCCAAGATGACCTCGGTGAGAAGCATAGTAAAAACAGGGAACGGCAAGATCCTGGCCAACTTCAGGGAGATACCAGCGATGTGCCGCGAGACGGCGGAATCGGTCGTATCAAAGCTGCATGACGCTGGATTGGACGGACTTCTAGTGATAGGCAACACGAGCGAGCCGGTATGCGAAGTCCCGGTAGAGCTCAACCGCATCGGCATGATACTGATAGGCGGCATGAACCCAGTAGCCGCCGCCGAGGAAGCCGGCATCGAGGCGGACAACCGCGCTATGAGCACGGTAGTGGAATATCAGAGCTTAATCAAATTTCAGGATGTGTAGAATGAAAGAAATCAAAGTAATCCCTTGCCTGGACATCAGAGAGGGCAGAGTTGTGAAGGGGATCAAGTTCGTCGATCTGCGCGACGCACGCGACCCGGTGGAAGCCGCAAAGGCCTACTGCAAAGAAGGCGCTGACGAACTCGTGTTCCTAGACATCTTCGCCACCGTGGAGAACAGGAAAACGCGGCTGGATTGGGTCAAGAGGGTCTGCGATGTAGTGACCGTGCCCTTTGCCGTAGGCGGAGGCATAAACAGCATCGAGGACATGCAGGAGCTGTTCGACCTGGGCGTGGACAAGGTATCGATAAACACCGCAGCAGTAGAGAATCCAAAACTGATAACAGAGGCTGTCAAGAAATTCGGCAAGAAGAGGCTGGTCGTTGCCATCGATGGGAAGAAGAATAAGGCCGGCGGCAAGAAGCCCCGACTGGAAGTAACTATCAAGAGCGGCACGGAGGGAACGGGGTTCGATATTGTTGAGTGGGCCAAGAAGGTGGAAAGACTTGGAGCCGGGGAGATACTGCTCACCAGCAAGGACGCCGACGGAACGAAAGACGGCTACGACCTGGAGATGACCAAGGCTGTAGCCGAAGCAGTAAAGATACCGGTAACCGCCTCCGGCGGCGCGGGCACGCTGGAACACCTGTACGAGGGAGTGGTGATAGGAAAGGCGTCGGCGGTGCTGGCGGCCACTATCTTCCACTTCGGCGAGATAAGTATCAAGGAAGCAAAGGAATACCTTCGGGATAAAGGGATCCCGGTGCGTATAACTAAAGGTAAGGAGAAGAAATAAATGGCAAAAATAAACCCGTTTGATGTAGCAAGACAGCAGATAAATGCGTGTGCGGATATCCTGAAGCTGGAGCCTCACGTACGCGCCATGCTCAGCACCCCCATGCGCGAGCTGCACGTTACGTTGCCGGTGCGCATGGACGACGGCTCGATAAAGATATTCCAGGGTTTCAGGGTGCAGTACAACGATGCCAGAGGCCCGGCCAAGGGAGGCATCCGCTTCCATCCTGAGGAGACCATCGACACGGTGCGCGCGCTCGCTTCATGGATGACATGGAAGTGCTCCCTCCTGGACCTGCCCCTGGGCGGCGGCAAGGGCGGCATAATCTGCAATGTCAAAGAAATGTCGCAGTTGGAACTGGAGCGCCTGAGCAGGGCTTACGCGCAGGCCATCTGGAAGTTCATCGGCCCGGAACAGGACGTTCCCGCGCCTGATGTCTACACCACTCCGCAGATCATGGCCTGGATGATGGACGAATATTCAAAGATCGTCGGCAAGAACCAGTTCGGCGTCATCACCGGCAAGCCTTTATCAATCAGCGGCTCGAAGGGCCGCGGCGACGCGACAGCCAGGGGCGGAATGTTCACACTGAGGGAAGCGGCAAAGGTCTGCAAGATGGATCTGGGCAAGGCGACCGTGGCCATACAGGGATATGGAAATGCCGGCTCATTTGCCCACAGCCTGAGCCAGGAGCTGTTCGGATGCAAGGTCATCGCCGTAAGCGACAGCAAGGGCGGCATTTTCAACAAGGCGGGGCTTTCCCCGGAGGCCGTCAGCAAGCATAAGGAAAAGACGGGCTCAGTTATCAATTTCCCCGGCGCAAAGAATATATCCAACGCAGAGCTCCTTGAGCTTGAGGTGGACGTGCTGCTGCCCAGCGCTCTGGAAAACGTCATCACGGAGAAGAACGCGGCGAATATCAAGGCCAAGATAATCGGAGAGCTGGCCAACGGGCCGACAACGCCTGAGGCAGATGCCATCATATACAAGAAAGGCATCCACGTGATACCTGACTTCCTGTGCAATGCCGGCGGCGTTACCGTATCCTATTTCGAGATGGTGCAGAACTTCTACATGTTCAGCTGGGATGAGAACGAAGTGTACGAGAAGCTTGAGAAGAGAATGGTCAGGGCTTATAACTCGGTACTGGCAACCTCCAAGAAATATAAGATAAACATGCGCCAGGCGGCCTATGTAGTTGCCGTAGAGCGTGTGGTTGAAGCCATGAAGCTTCGCGGCTGGGTCTAAAGCCATAAGACACCTTTTGAGATAAAGAAGTGTACGCCTGCCGATAGCCTTGTCGGCAGGCGTATTTATTTCCCTCGACCCGTGCGCCGAATCGGCTATGCTATAATACGACTGCGTTACGACTGACTACGAGATGAATGTAAAAATAAAGCTCCCCAGAGAGAATCCGCATATCGAGACAGAACGCCTGGTACTCAGGCCGTTCACGCTGGACGACGCGCCCGTTGTGCAGCGGCTCGCCGGCGACTACGACATCGCGGCCAACGTGAGGATGATACCGCACCCCTACCCCGACCACATGGCGGAGGACTGGATAGATTCACACCAGGACAAGCTGGAGCATGGCGAGATACATCTGGCGATTACGCTGCGGGACGGCGGCACACTCATTGGAGCCATCGGCCTCATCATCAACAGGGATGACGAGAACGCTGAGCTGGGATACTGGATAGGCAAGCCCTACTGGAACAATGGCTACTGCACCGAGGCTGCGCAGGCTTTAGTTAAATACGGGTTCGATAAGGTGAAGCTGCACCGCATCCACTCCTTCTACATGAAAAAGAATCCGGCCTCGGGACGCGTTATGCAGAAGCTTGGGATGAAGTACGAGGGAACGCTGCGCAAGTGCATCAAGAAGTGGGATGTCTTTGAGGATGTGAACATTTACTCTATCTTGAGAAGCGAGTATTCGGGTTCCAGATAAATGCTAAGTCAACCCCCTGATATCCCCCAATCTTGGGGGAATTTTTTAAAAGGATAGGGGACACCCCTAAAACCCCGACAGGAGAGAAATCTCCTGCACCTCTTTCCGACCCTCAATGTAGGGGCAATCCTTGTGATTGCCCGCCAGAGAGCAATCCCTCTGGATTTCCCTGTCCTATAAAAGGTCGCTTATAAAGAGTGCAACACCCCTTAATACAACGGCAGGAGAAATCTCCTGTACCTCTTTTTTGAATGTGTGGGGTGACTTACTTATCCGAACCCCCTGTTAGTCCCCCATACGTTGGGGGACTTTAATAAAATTGGGGGATACCCCCAAACCCCCAGTCCTTCCACTACTAGAAGGACACCTCTTTCCGAGATGTCATTGCCCGACTT